>JAFVBU010000053.1 GCA_017479805.1 Ruminococcus sp. | reverse complement strand
GGATGAATATTTAAATAAGTGAGCGCAGCGAACACAATAACTACTCACTACTTACTACTCACTAATAACTAAATTTGGAGGTAAATTGTATGCCACTCAGAAGTGATATAAAAAAGGTACTTGTTATCGGCTCGGGTCCTATCGTTATCGGACAGGCTGCCGAATTTGACTACGCAGGCACTCAGGCTTGCCGTGCACTTAAACAGGAGGGACTTGAAGTTGTCCTCGTAAACTCTAACCCTGCTACCATCATGACCGATAAGGCTATGGCTGACAAGGTCTACATCGAGCCCCTTACTCTTGACGTAATAAATCGTATCATCGAGATAGAAAAGCCCGACAGTCTCCTTTCCACCCTCGGCGGTCAGACGGGTCTTACCCTTTCCATGCAGCTTGCAGAGGAGGGCTTCCTCGATACTCATAATGTAAAGCTCCTCGGTGCAGACCCCCTCACCATCCACAAGGCTGAGGACAGACAGGCTTTCAAGGATACTATGGAAAAAATAGGCGAGCCTGTTATCCCGTCAAAGGTTGTGGAGACAGTTGAGGACGCCGTTGACTTCGCACAGGTGATACACTATCCCGTTATCGTCCGCCCTGCATTCACTCTCGGCGGCACAGGCGGCGGTATCGCTCAGAATGAGGACGAGCTCCGTGATATCGCTACAAACGGTCTGCGCCTTTCACCAATTACACAGATACTTGTTGAAAAGTGTATCAGCGGCTGGAAAGAGATAGAGTTCGAGGTTATCCGTGACGCAAAGGGCAACGTTATCACTGTCTGCTCTATGGAGAATTTCGACCCTGTCGGTGTCCACACAGGAGACAGTATCGTTATCGCACCTGCTGTTACTCTCAGCGACAGAGAGTACCAGATGCTCCGTACAGCGGCTATTAACATCATCAAGGAATTAAAGGTCGAGGGCGGCTGTAACTGTCAGTTCGCACTTCATCCAACTTCATTCCAGTATGCAGTTATCGAGGTAAACCCAAGAGTTTCACGTTCGTCAGCTCTTGCTTCAAAGGCTACGGGCTACCCCATCGCAAAGACTGCCGCTAAGATAGCCATTGGCTACACTCTCGACGAGATCATCAATCAGGTCACAGGCAAGACCTACGCTTGCTTTGAGCCTGCACTGGACTATGTTGTTATCAAGTTCCCCAAGTGGGCTTTCGATAAGTTCGTATATGCAAAGCGTACCCTCGGCACTCAGATGAAGGCTACGGGCGAGGTAATGGCTATCGGCACCAGCTTCGAGCAGGCTATGATGAAGGCTGTCCGCTCCGTTGAGCTGGGTCTTGATACAATGACGCTGAAAAAGTTCACCAAGCTCAGTGACGATGAGATACGTGAAAAGCTCCATGATATCGACGACGAGCGCTCGTTCTGCGTATTTGAGGCGCTCAAGCGTGGCATAACTCCCGAGGAGATACACAAGATAACCATGATCGACAACTGGTTCCTGTACAAGCTGCTGAACCTTGTTGAGCTGGAGAAATGGCTTGCAGAGGGCGACCTGACCGAAGAAAAGTACGACATGGCTAAGCAGTACGGCTACCTTGATTCCACCATCGAGCGCCTGTCGGGACAGAAGTGCCCCAAGCACAAGAGCGCTGTTTATAAGATGGTTGACACCTGTGCAGGCGAGTTCAAGGCTGAAACTCCTTATTTCTACTCAACCTACGACGACGAGAACGAAGCAAAGCAGTTCATTGAGCGCACCGATACGGGCAAGAAAAAGGTCATCGTTTTCGGCTCTGGTCCTATTCGTATCGGTCAGGGTATCGAGTTCGACTACTGCTCTGTTCACTGTGTCTGGACGCTGAAGGAGCTGGGCTATGAGGCTGTTATCTGCAACAACAACCCCGAGACCGTTTCTACCGATTTCGATACAGGCGACCGTCTGTACTTCGATCCGCTGACTAAGGAGGACGTTCAGTCCATTATTGAGACTGAGCAGCCCTATGGTGTAGTTGTACAGTTCGGCGGACAGACCGCTATCAAGCTGACACGCTACCTGTCCGATATGGGTGTGCGTATCCTCGGTACATCCGCTGACATGATAGATGCCGCAGAGGACAGAGAGCGCTTCGATGAAGTCCTTGAAAAGTGCGGTATCCCACGCCCTGCTGGTCACACCGTAATGAACACCGAGGAAGCTCTTGTGGCAGCTCAGTCACTGGGATATCCCGTACTTCTCCGTCCATCATACGTTCTGGGCGGTCAGAATATGATAATCGCTCACTCCGATGCGGATGTCAAGGAGTACATGGGCATAATTATGAGCCACAACATCGAGAACCCTGTGCTCATCGACAAGTACATGATGGGAACGGAAGTGGAAGTTGATGCTATCTGCGACGGCGAGGACTTCCTTATCCCCGGTATCATGGAGCATATCGAGCGTGCAGGCGTTCACTCGGGCGACTCTATTTCCATCTACCCTGCACAGCACCTTTCCGAGCGTATCAAGCGCATAATCGTTGAATACACCAGAAAGCTGGCTATGGAGCTGAATGTTATCGGTCTGGTGAATATACAGTACGTTGTGTACAACCATGAGGTATTCGTTATCGAGGTAAACCCACGTTCTTCACGTACTGTGCCTTACATCAGCAAGGTCACAGGCATACCTATGGTGGATATCGCTACAAAGATAATGTTCGGTGCAAAGCTCAAGGATATGGGCTATGAGAGCGGACTTTACCCTGCTGGCGACTACGTTGCTGTCAAGGTACCTGTGTTCTCCTTTGAGAAGCTGACAGACGTTGATACTATGCTTGGACCTGAGATGAAGTCAACAGGTGAGTGTCTGGGAATCGGCAGAAACCTTGAAGATGCGCTGTTAAAGGGACTTATCGCAGCAGGCTTTGACCTGAAACGTGAGGGCGGCGTGCTTATTTCCGTCCGTGACAGCGACAAGAGGGAAGTGCTTCCTATCGCTGACAAGTTCGAGCAGATGGGCTTTGAGCTGTACGCAACATCGGGCACACAGAGCGTTCTCCACAGGAATATGATAGCCGCAAACCTTGTCCGCAAGATAAGCGACGGCGAGCCGAATGTGGAAACTCTCCTTGACAGCGGAAAGATACACTACGTTATTTCCACCTCCGCAAAGGGACGACTTCCCGAGAGAGACAGCGTAAAGATGAGAAGAAAGTCCATCGAACGCTCTATATGCTCACTGACTGCGATAGATACCGCAAAATCACTGGTAAAGGTGCTTGAATCAGGCAGGACTATCAACGACGTTGAGCTTGTGGATATTACAAAGATTTAAATAAGTTTTAGAGGGGCGATGTTGACATCGCCCCTTACTAATTGTGAGCTTTCCACTCAGAAGTCAGCGGCTTGATTTTGTATATTTTCCATAATGTATTATAACGGGATAATATAACTATATATGTTAATTATTTGTGTATATCAACGAAAACTCCTTGACAATGTGTGCGGGATGTGATAAACTTAAATTACCATAAAATTTGCAGGAGGTTCGTTATGGCTTTTGTTAAAGCATTATGCTCAAAATGTGACAAAGAAGTAGAAGTTGATGATGTTGAAGAAGCGTGGGTCTGCCCTCATTGCAGCCGCCCATTCGTTATTGAAAAAGGTATCAGAAGATACAAAAGTCAGCACAAAGCTGTTGTGAAAAAGGTTAGAGCGGTCAAGAAGAATCCCACCGATTTCGAGGTCAAGGACGGTGTTCTCATAAAGTACAAGGGCGATTCACCCGAGGTGGCTATCCCCGAGGAAGTGCGTAAAATAGGCGAAAACGCTTTTGAGAACAACGAGACCCTTGAAGCTCTGGTGCTCCATGACAATATTGTCGAGATCGGCGGCTACGCTTTCAGAGGATGTAAAAATCTCAGCGAGGTGAAGTTCCCGAACAGTATCGCTGCCATAGGCGAGTGGGCTTTCCGTGAGTGTACAAGCCTTACAAGTATTATTCTTCCACCTCAGCTCAGAAAAATTTCCGACTCCCTCTTTGCCGACTGCTCGGCTCTGGAAAGTATAGAGATACCCGAAAATGTAGGTGAAATAGGCATATTCGCATTTTCGGGCTGTAAGTCACTGACAGGTGTAACTCTGCCGAAGAATCTTTCTATCATAGGAAAGTATGCTTTCTCAGGCTGCGAAAAGCTGGAAACTATGGTCATTCCCGAGTCTGTGACACTTATCGAGGATCACACCTTCTCCGACTGTACAGCTCTTTCGGCTGTCAGCTTCCCGAAGGGACTTAAAGGTATCGGACAGTTTGCTTTCAAGGACTGCATAAATCTGCACAGCATCGAGCTGCCTGTGGGAATTCTCTCAGTGGACGGCTTCAGCGGCTGTACGGGGCTTAGGGCAATGGAGATACCCGAAAGGTGCACATCTGTGGGCGATTTCAGCGGATGTGTGAATCTGGAGACTATCAGGATACCTGCTTCCGTGGCAACTGTCAGCGGCGGCTTTGATAACTGCCCGAAGCTGCTCACCGTGAACTGGCCAAATCTGGCAGGCAGCGCTTCACATTTCCCTGCTTTCTACGAGAAAGAAGTGGAGAGAAGAAAGGGTCTGGGACTTTGTCTCTACTGCGGCGGTGAATTCAAGCTCATCGGCAAGACCTGCAAGGTTTGCGGCAAGAAAAAGGATTATTGATGTATGAAAAAAGCTCCTCATAGGCATGGGGAGCTTTTCTCTGTTTTATTGTTGTGTAAGGGAAAAATCGGTAATTATGCAGCTTCGTCTGTTGCTTCTTCTGTTGTTTCCTCTGCTTCACCCTCGGTTTCTTCCTCAGGTGTCTCAGCGTCTGTATCTTCTTCTGCTTCTTCCTCCTCGTCCATGTCGGAAAGGTTTTCCTCAACGAAAAGTGTGATAACATCGTCTATCATCTGCTCGTCACGGTCTGTCAGAATACCTGCTGCGAGCCAGTAAGCGTACTTGCCCTCTGCATATTCAGCCAGTGCATCCTCGTCGCTGCCGTAGCGAAATTCGATATGATAGGTAGTTGCAGGTGTGTCAGGCATCATAAAGAAATAGCGGAATTCGCCTGCGTCCTCGTCATCGGTCTCATAGAGATATCCGTCCATCATGCCGCCGAGAGATAAGTCCTTTACATAGGTGTAGCTGTGCTCAAAAAGGATATTGCCGTCTGCGTCCAGACCCGAGATATCATTTCCGTCAAATACGAACTGTGCAACATCCTCGGTGTATCCGCAGTAGAACTGGATTGACTCGGGATCGGTGTAAGCCTCAACAGCTTCTTCGCCGTAAAGCTCACCTGTGCATGAGCTTTTCAGGATCTCGGCATAGCTTTCAGCCATGTCCGCACCAACGATAGCTTCACATCTGTCAAGCCAGATCTGGTCGTACTCAGCGTCGCAGATAACGGGGAACAGGGGATCGTAGGTACCTCTGATATCCTCAAGGAGCTGGTCGGGAGCAGAAAGCTCCTCCGGCTCTGTTTCGCCGGTTTCGGTCACTTCCTCAGTGGTTGCTTCAACGGTCGTAGTCTCGGCAGTAGTGGTCTCGGCTGAGCTTTCCGAGCTGCTTGAACTTTCTGTATCACCGCAGGCACAAAGGGAAAGTGCCATAGCCGCTGTAAGCAAAGATGTCGTGAATTTTTTCATAATAAGTCCTCCTAAATATGTTAGCTGCTGCTAACTGTTGTCCAAAATAAAACATCCATTAAGGTGGATGTGATTGATATTTGTACCGTTACAAATATTAGCACAATTTTGGCGGCTTGTCAACAGCAGGGGAGTGATTTTGGTGTTCTGCACATTTTCATTTCTAATAGCGGCAGATAATGTGTGAGGATTTTTTCTTTTGTTTTTTTCTCTTATCTTATTTTTGGCGCGATGTTAGTTTGTGACAGCCAAAGAGGAACACCTCTTGGAAGAGGGGGAGAGGGGAACAATAAAACCCAAGCAAAAGTCGGCATTCCTCTATCCCCCTCCTCCAGTCGTTTTTCCTCTCTGGACTCTCCTTTCCCTCAACCTCCTCTCTCTCACCCTTTGCCTCCTTTTACTTTTCTAATTTTCGGGACGGCTTATGCGTTTGAGCGGTCATTTGTTGTAAATACCTGCTGTTATTCTCATTATGTGTGAATCACATTTTATTGCAACGAGGGGCGCACACTGTGCGCCCCTACAACCTGATACCCGATACCTAAAAACTAATCACTCATACACTAATACACTCATACACTAATACACTCATACACTAATTCACTTATACATTGACACTTACCTACAAATACGATATAATAAAATTACCAATTCTGTTAAAAAGGAGTGAGCGATTTGACTTCAAAGGAATACCTTAAATTCATCGTTGAAAAGATACACTCGACCGTTGT
>JAFVBU010000052.1 GCA_017479805.1 Ruminococcus sp. | reverse complement strand
TTGCGGCTTCGCCGCTTTTTTTATTTTTAATCTTCTTTCTTTAATTTTTCATTCAACGCTCTACGCTCCTCCTCCGTCAACCTCTCATATTCCTCCGCACTAACAAATTTCCCACGGCATCTTACACAAACATAATTCAAAGGCTCCCGTGTAAACTTAGCAGCTCGCTTATACTTAACCTCCGCCCCACACCCCAGACAGCGGAAAAAATAAGAATACTTCAAACGTCTTACAGGTGTATCGTCAGGTTCAAGCCCCTTTTCCTCAGCAGATGAACACCGCTTGATATCGTACTGCGGATAGGCTTTCATGACCTTATTCGCCAGTCTCAGCCAGTTTCCGCTGTGACCGCTTTTACAGCCGTCAGCAGCATGGAGAAGCTCGTGCATGATGGTATTTTTAGCCGCCATATCGTCCAGCTTATCGTCAAGCAGACGGGAAGAAATATTGATCTCATAGCAGTCGTCATTGATAGCCTTGCACTGTCCCCAGCGTTTTTTTGCACGGGTATTTATCTTGAAGATTATCATACCGTGGCTGATGCCGAGGGTGTGGAGCTGTTCGATACATTCATTTGTGAGCTTTCTCATATCCTTCATGGCGGTTCTCCTTTTTTAACTATTCAGCCAACCAAAAAGCTGACTGCTCCCCATATTATACCACAAACCGACAATAAAGGCAATAATTATGAGTGTATTAGTGCTTAGTTTTTAGGTGTCAGGTTGTAGGGGGCGATGCTCACATCGCCCCGTCATACATCCATAAATACGCCTTGTAGGGGCGAGTTCCGCTCGCCCGTCAATTATTTGAACAATTGCCTGTTTGCGGACACACTAAAGGGCGCACAGTGTGCGCCCCTACAAGCTGGCGTCAGCTTGACCACATCCACGCTCCCACTCGCAAGCTCGTTCAGTCTCTGCGGGTCGGGCAGTCTGCTTTCGCTCGCCGTTAGTAAATTCGGGTATGGATTTAAGAAAATTTGAATTTAAGACATGGGCGGATGATATCCGCCCCTACATGATCCTACCAAACAACAAAAAAGGGCCGCCAAAGGCAGCCCCTACAAAATATCATGCAACCGTACACGAATTTACTTCTGCGTGCGAAAGCAGAATAAAAGCCTCGCAGAGAGTGAACGAGCTTGCGAGTGGGAGCGTGAGTGCGGTTGCCCGAATGTGAGGCAGGATTCTGTCTGAACATGAGGGTATGTCGGCATTGGATGTAAAGCCGACCGAGCTGACGTCAGCTTGCGAAAAAAAATGCTCCCTATAAGGAAGCGTCATAAAGGAAACAATTATTTGTCAGGTGACCATGTGATATGATCCCCAGAGAATAGAGGGAAAGCTGCCACTGTACTGCCTTGGTCTGCGCCGCCTAAAGCGCTTTCCTAACAGCAGCAGCTTTTGGGTAACGGTGAGAAATGAACACCGTAAAGGATTCTTCCCGTTTCTGCACTACGGGAGGAATAGGTTGAACTCATAGCAAAAAGCCTTTAGCGCTCTCAGAGAGGGTAAGAACGACAACAATGTGACCTGCAACCGACATTTCGCAGAATGGAAGGGAGAAAACTCTGCACGGCTTTCTGCTTGGTACAATTAATATTATACTCATATCCCACAAAAAAACAATCGAATATCCTATCACATTAAGAAGATTATTTTTGCACCGCTCCCCGAACGTGTAAAATAGTCTTGCATTTCATCCTATCTCATGATACAATAGTACACATAGAGCAATTAGTATTAATAATTCGTAATGCGTAATTAATTCATAATGCAGAATTCATAATTCATAATTATATGTGTTCGCTTCGCTCACGGATCAAAATTATTTAAAACGTCCACGGAGCGGACACCGCAATTATGCATTATGCATTCTTAATTATGAATTAAATAAAAGGGGGGTGTGACATTATTATGGGCAAGAGGTTCATTCTCGGGGTCATCCTTGCCGACAGCCATGTTGGGTTTCAGGCTGAGATCCTCAGGGGACTTATCTCTCAGGCTTTTCGGGCAAACTGCGATTTAGCCATTATCGCTCCCATGCACAATTTCTCCGTGGACTCCATCCACAAAAATACCGAAAAACAGCTTTTCGACCTTATTTTCTCCGACAGCACCGACGGTATCATCTATGGGCGAAATACTTTCCCCAACGAGGCTATCCGCACCTACATCGACGACCTCTGCAAGCGCTCTGGCAAGCCTGTTATGCTCCTTGATTCCGAAGAACACAAGAATTTCGAGACTACCTCCGTTGACGACTGCGAGGCTTTCGAGACTATCACCGACCACCTCATTGAAGTCCACGGCAAGAGGAAAATTTACTGTCTCACGGGTCCGAAAAATATTTTCAGCGCCGAACAAAGGCTTCAGGGCTACCTCCACTCCCTGAAAAAGCACGGTATCAAGGCGGAGAAGCACTGGCACGAATACGGCGATTTCTGGCACGATGCAGCGCTTGATATGGCAAAGCGCATTGTAAACGGCACTCTCGAAAAGCCCGATGCGGTGGTTTGCGGCAACGATATTTCGGCTATTTACCTTTGCAGCGGACTTATGGCAGGGGGACTCCGTGTGCCCGAGGATATTGCGGTCACGGGCTACGACGCTTCCGAGGAGGGGCACACCGCAACTCCGTCCATCACAGGCTACAACCGCCCGAATTTCCAGCTCGGCGCAGAGGCGGTGCGGAGACTTTACCGCATTATCACGGGAAAAATATGCCGAAAGGTGCACACCGAAAACGGCTCTCTCTGTCTCGGGCAAAGCTGTGGCTGTACACCCGTTCAGCCTGCGAAAAAGCAGACTCGTGCCGCTGTGGTGAACGAGCGCTATGAGAAGTACCTGCTTTACGGCGATATGCTGTTCGATATCAGCAGTACGGGCAGTATCGGCGCTTTTGCCGACCGTCTGGACAATCACCTTTTCTATCTTGCCCGTATGCAGAGGATGAGGGTGTGTCTCACCGAGGACTACATCGCCTCCACCGCTTCATCGGCAGGCGACCCGTCGGAAAAGCTGAGTTTCAGCCATAACAGCACCATGCAGGTCATTCTTGCTAAATCCTCGGGCGGCAGGGAATATGACAAGAACGTGACCTTTTCCGCCGACAAGCTGCTCCCCGACTTCCACGAAAAGCGGAACTATCCCTCCGCCTATTTCATCTCTCCGCTCCACTACAACGACAATTTCTTCGGATATTCCGCCGTTTCCTTTGGCAAGGCGGCTATTACCTACCCGTCGCTGTACATCCAGTGGATAAACTATGTGAACGTCGCCCTTGAGCAGATGCGGATACGCTCCATCCTCAACAATACCGCCATTTTCGCTGACAAGGCGCTGACCCATGACAGCATGACGGGACTTCTCAACAGGAGCGGCGCTGAGGAAAAGTTTGCGGCTCAGCTCAGGGAATTTCCCGATAATTCGGCAGTTACCGAGTGTATCGCCATCGAGGTGCACGGGCTGAACAAGGCTTACTACAAGGACGGCGAGGAGAAAAGCAACCGCATTGCCGCCGAGTTTGCCGAGGTGCTGAAAAAGTGCACCGCTCCCGACGAGATAACGGCTGTGTGGTCGTCGAGGATATTCTGCATCATCTCATTCAGCGGAAGCCGTGCGGAGACTGTTTACAAGGATATCTGCCGATATATCGGCAAAGGCGCACTGGCGGAGACTGATTTCACCGTCGGCACGTACACCCAGAAAATGACCTCCCCGAAGGAGCTTGCAGGCTGTATCTATCAGGCGTCCATTGAGAGGATGTACACCTATAATATTTCCGACAGAAGCGGCGCCCCAAGATTCGACGAGCTGTGCCGACTGCGTGGACAAATGCGGAAAAATCCCGAAAAGCCGTGGAATATCAGCAAGATAGCCGACGAGCTGTACCTGAGCAAGAGCTATCTGCAAAAAATATACAAGACCTATTTTAATAAGAGTATAATCGAGGAGCTTATCGAGTTCCGACTGGAAAAGGCAAAGGGACTGCTGTCCGAAACGGATATGAAGATAATCGAGATAGCCGAGGAATGCGGCTATTCTTCGTACAATTATTTTGTGCGCCAGTTCAGGAACGCCGAGGGAGTTTCCCCTACAGAGTACCGTGAAGCAAAGGAGGCTGAAAAGGATGAGGGCTGAGGTGATACTTATGAAATGTCCCGAGGCAAGGAAGATATACGGTGTACGCACCGAGGAAAGGAACGGCGACTGGTTCAGAACGTGGGCTTTCAAGATAAGCGAGCGCACCGCCGCCAACGAGGGCTTTGACAAGGCTTTGATACGTGGAAATCTCTATGCGGACGACGAATACAACGGCTGTCCCTACTGCAAGGCGGTGACCTTTGTGCAGTGCGGACGGTGCGGAAAGCTGAGCTGCTGGAACAGCGAGGAGCGGATGACCTGCGGCTGGTGCGGTCTAACAGGCAACACCAAGAGGCTGGAGGATGAGATCGACGTTAAAGCAGGGGAGCTATGATTTTTTAGTAAGTAGTAAGTAGTTTTCAGAGATCAGTGATCAGAAAGCAGTAGGGGAGCCCGCCCTCGGGCTCCCGACGGTAACAATGAAATTATCGGTTACATTCTGTAGGGGCGGATATTATCCGCCCGTGCCTTACGCTGAAATTAACATGAATCCATTGTAGGGGCGCACAATGTGCGCCCTTTAGTGTGTCCGCAAACAGGCAATTGTTCAAATAATTGACGGGCGAGCGGAACTCGCCCCTACAATGCGTATTTTATGGATGTATGACGGGGCGATTTGGGCATCGCCCCCTACGGACACCCAATGGGCGTCCCTACATTGGTATCATGTAATTTAATGCGTATGGCACGGGCGAGCGGAACTCGCCCCTACAGATGATAACGATATATTGATAAATTGTAGGGGCGCATTCCGTGCGCCCGTGCTGTTTCTTACATAAAAACGGACTTTTTCGACAAACTGAGGGCGCACACTGTGCGCCCCTACTGATTTCTGAAAACTACTTACTACTTACTACTTACTCGGCAAACGCTTAAAACACTTAATTAAAAAAGCCTATTGACTTTTTCCTTAGATTTGTGTACAATAGTAATGTATGATTTTATGCTTACAATGGGTAGTTATATATACAAATAGTTAAAGGGTGATCTGATTTGGTATTCAGCAGTCTGGAATTCATTTTCATCTTCCTGCCTGTTTTTCTTATACTTTACGCTGCTGCTCCCTCGATTTTCCGCTCCTCTTTCTTCAAAAGCGACGGGGGCGAGCCGTTCAGCGGCATAAAAGCTAAAAACCTCGTTATACTTCTCGGAAGTATAATTTTCTACAGCATGGGCGTGAAAAAGCCCGTTTATATCATCCTCTTTCTGCTGACCAATATGCTCAACTTCATTGTCGGTCAGTTCATCGAGGACTTTCCAAGATTCAAAAAGCCGTGGCTCATCTTCGGCATCGCTTTCAACTTCTGGTGGCTGATATTCTTCAAATACTGGACATTCGGCACAGAGAACATCAACGCTCTCTTAGGCACGAGCCTTACGCTCAGGAATATTATCCTGCCTATCGGTATCAGCTTCTACACGTTCCAGAACGTGTCCTACATCATCGATGTTTACAGGAAAAAAGCCCCTGCGGAGCGAAGTCTTATCAATTACGGAGCGTATATAAGTATGTTCCCTCAGCTCATCGCAGGTCCTATCGTCACCTACACCACTGTTGCAAAGCAATTGCAGGACCGTTCCCACAACATCCATAAGGTGGAGGACGGACTGAAAACCTTTACCATAGGTCTGGGCTACAAGGTGCTCATCGCCAACCAGATAGGCGGACTTTGGAGCGATATTTCCATGATCGGCTATGAGAGTATTTCCTCTCCCCTCGCATGGATGGGCATTTTCGCCTATTCCTTCCAGCTCTATTTCGATTTCTGCGGCTATTCCCTCATGGCTATCGGTCTCGGCAAGCTCATGGGCTTCGACCTGCCACGGAATTTCGACCATCCCTACACTTCGCTGACTATGACGGAGTTCTGGAGAAGATGGCACATTACACTCGGCTCATGGTTCAGGGATTATATTTACATTCCCCTCGGCGGAAACCGCAAGGGCACGGCAAGACTTGTGTTCAACACATTCTGTGTATGGCTGTTCACGGGAATCTGGCACGGCGCAAGCTGGAACTTCATCATCTGGGGACTTGTGCTGTTTGCGATCATAATGAGCGAAAAGTTCTGGACAGGCAAATTTTTCAACGACAACAAGGTAGCAGGACATATCTACATGATACTCCTGATACCGCTTACATGGCTTATTTTCGCCATTACAGACTTCCATCAGCTCGGTATATACTTCAAGCGCCTGCTGCCGTTCATACCACAGCAGACCTATGCCATTGCCGAAAAGGACTGGCTGAAACACCTGTTGCAGTACAAGACTTATTTTATCGCAGGCATATTCTTCTCAACGAAGCTGCCGCAGAAGCTGTACGAAAAGTACAAGGACACGGTTGTGTGCTGTATCCTGCTCTTAGCGGTATTCTGGGCTGCGGTATACTGTATGTACAAAGGACTCAACGACCCGTTCATGTATTTCAGGTTTTAGTCAGGTATCAGGTTGTACGGAGGCTGCGTAATAACTTTGACGGGAGCCCGAGGGTGGGCTCCCCTACGTCACATCCCCAATTTGCTAACGTCGAGCGAAAGAAGCGTGGGTGTGGTCAAGCTGTCGTCAGCTTGTAGGGAACGCCGCCCTCGCCCTACATTGAAATTTAAATGAATCCATTGTAGGGGACGGCGTCCTCGACGTCCCGGACCTTACGCCGAAACTTGCGGCTATTGTAAAACTTTAAACAAGAGGTTTTTTTAATGAACAAATACAGACAATGTATGTATACGGTGATACTTATTCTCACCTGTCTGGTGGCTTCACCGTTCATATTCAAACAGATATGGGAGACAAGCTCCGTGAAACAGCCAAAGGCTGCGAAAAAAGAGCCCACTGTCTCCACTGTCGAGGCAACGTCCGAGCCTGCCGAGGAACAGCCTGCCTCCGAGGAAGAACAGCCCTCCGAGAGCAGCGACGAGGTTCAGCCCACCACAGCAAAGCCTACGGAAGCGCAGCCTGCTGCGGAGTTCACGGAAAGCTCCTATGACTACTTCGACGATGCCCTGTTTATCGGTGATTCCCGTACCGTCGGCATCAAGGAGTACGGCACTATCAAGAACGCCGACTACTTTTGCAGCGTCGGTCTTGCGGCTTACAAGATAGGCACCGAGACCATCAACGGCTTCACTCTCGCCGATATGCTCAGCACTGAGGAATACGGCAAGATATACATAATGCTCGGCATAAACGAGGTGGCTAACGATGTGGAATACACCATCGGCGAATTCCGCAAGCTGCTTGATACCGTGAAAAAGTACCAGCCCGATGCGGTCATTTACCTTGAGGGCAACCTCCACGTTACAACTGCCGCACAGACCCAGAATATCACCAATGAGGGCATAGATATCCTCAATGCCCGTCTGAGCGAGCTGGCTGCTGAGACCGAGAACGTTTACTTCATCAACATCAACGAGGTGTTCGACGACGAAACAGGCGCTCTCACTCCCGATTTCACCAGCGACGGCATACACGTTCTCGGCAAATACTACGAAACATGGTGCGAGTGGTTCTGTCAGCACACCATCTCCGACGGCACTTCTCAGCCCGAGACTACCGCTGTGACCACAACTGCCCCTGCTTCCGAGTATGACAGCGATAACAGCTATTCCGAGGACAGCGGCGATACCGTTTACTACAACGATTACAGCGACGACAGCTACAGTGATGATAACTACTATGAATATGACAGCGACGACAACAGCGGAAATTACGATGAATAACCAACAGAAAAGCTGAGAGGATATTCCTTTCAGCTTTGTTATAATATTACTTTAGCAATTAAATATCGATAATTATTTCGTCGGTCAAGCCGAGGGAGGTGCTTGCTAAACAGCCGTAAAGCATAGCTGCGCTTGCTTTACTACCTTGTTAGGGGGACGCTGTCTCCCAACGGGAGCCCGTCCCCTCTGTCAGCTTCGCTGACATCTCCCCACACTGTG
>JAFVBU010000051.1 GCA_017479805.1 Ruminococcus sp. | reverse complement strand
TACTCTCTGCGAAACTTTTACTCTGCTTTCGCACGCTGTTATTAAATACGGGGCGGTGATGTAGGGGGCGAGCGGGCGGAGCGCATATCACGCTTCGCTCGTAAACTCACTTACTCTCTGCGAAACTTTTACTCTGCTTTCACACGACGTTAATAAATTCGGACTTGAGACGTAATTTTTTGTAGGGGCGGATATCATCCGCCCGATGTTACGCTAAAACTTGCTTGTGTAGGGGCTGCCTTTGGCAGTCCTCAAAAAGCCATTACAAGCAGCCGATTTGCATTATTCCGCCGAGGACGCCCAAAGGGCGCCCCTACATTCTCCATTCTCAATTCTCCATTTTCAATTTCTGACACCTGATACCTGACACCTATTTTGTATCAGCTCGTATATTGACAAGCCAAACAATATATGGTAAAATAACATATGTGGCTATATCATTTTAATATAGCCGTATAAAATCACTATGTTTAGGAGTGGATGGAATTGAAGATCAAACGTTTATTGACCACATTGACCGCTGTTACCATGCTTGGAGTTGGCTGCTGCTGTCCGTTTTCTGCGGCTTATGCCGAGGACACCGAGACTGCCGTGACTGCTGAGGCTGAAAAGTTCGACCCGTCGCTTATTCTCGGCACTTGGGAGGGAACTTATACCGGTACCGCTAATTCTAAAAAGATCGAGAGAACTATCACGTTAAATATCGATATCTGCGATGAGGACGGCTCTTTCAGCGGCTATACGGATGTTACCTCCTCCGAGGGACAGACCTTTGCCATCAGCGGAAAATATGACGCAGCAGCTAAGTCTTTCAGCTTCAAGGGTACGGACTGGCTGAAAGACACGGACGGCTGGTCACTTTCAAGTTTTGGAGGTGTTTACGATCCCGAAACCGAAAGTGTAAGCGGTACAAGAGATGGCAAAAGCGATTCACCTTTCAGCATAAAAAAGACATCTGACAAATATACCTCAACATCCATCGATATCAGCAAGATATGCCGTGACTGGTACGGCGAATACGACGGAACCGATGGCAAAATAACTGTAAGAAGAAATATCAGAATTTCCATCAGTGAGATAGCTGAGGACGGTACTGTCAAGGGTACTGCTATCTTCTCCCCCTCCGACAAGGCAGCCGCAGCGTATGCACTGGACGGAAGCTACTACATCAAGGGCAAAATTGAGCCAAGATACGGCAGGATAGAAATGCAGGGCTATGAGTGGATAGAAGAACCTGCCACAGATAACTTCACCTTTATAGAATTACTCGGATGCGTCAATGAAAATATAATAGACGGAACTACCGAACATGGCATATGGTCTATGGAAAGCACCAACGTTCTCAAAGGCGACCTCAACTTTGACAACAAGATAGGCATTGAAGATCTGGTCATCCTCACAAAGTACCTGCATAACGTTGAGGGCAGCGGCTTCAACAAGACACTGTTCTATTATGCAGACATGAACGACGACGGCTCAGTTGACGTTTTCGACCATATACAGTTCAGAAAGGCACTTTTAAGCACACCGGAATGACTATCAGTAAGCAGAAAGCAGTAGGGGCGGATATTATCCGCCCTTTGTTTTTAGGTGTAAGGTGTCAGGAGTGTAGGAGCGAGTTCCGCTCGCCCGTCAATTATACATAAAACTTGCTGTGTAGGGGCTGCCTTTGGCAGCCCTTTTAATATGCGTTTACCCATAGTAGATGGGCGTTCCGCCGCCCATGAGATGCAATTCAAATATGACAGGTTCTAAAATAAAAAAAGCGGTCAAGCCGATGGGAGTAACCTCCACTAAATTCGGCTTGACCGATCTTTGCATTTTCACGTCCGTAAGACGTGGCTTTGCCCGTCTTACTACTGTTTAGGGAGGCTCTGCCTCCCTCGTTCACCCACCGCAAGGGAGATAACATCCCCCTTGACCCCGTTCTATTGCGGCTTACGCCGCTTTTTATTTATTTTTTATTCTTTTATTCTGTCCTTAAATAGCTGATACACGCTCTTTCCCTGATCGGGCGGATCAATGTCCACATCCTTTGCGCTGTCTTTCCACTGTGAATCATCGGGCAGCAGAGAGTATGCAATATTATGCTGAACCCACTCATAAGCCATATCCTGCGGTGTGCGCCAGTCCGTCATATCTGCACTGTGTATCGGGTGGATATCCGCCAGCGCCTGACAAATTATCTCGATATCGGTCTTGTTGCTTATTTTGTAGGAATCAAGTATACACCAGTTATCGGGGATATAGTAGGCGTTGAATTCCTCGCCGCCGTAGGTGAAGATGTAATGATAGTCGCCGCCGTCCATGTCGTACAAGCCGATATCGGCAGTTGAAGTGAGCAGAGCGTTCGGGGACGGCTCTGTTGTGGGCTGTTCCGTGCCGCTTTCCGTTACGATATCGTACTGCCACGTATTTATGCCGCCGAACTCGTAAACGTTGGTATATCCCATATTCGCCAGCTTTTGCGCCGCCTGTTTACTGCGGTTTCCGCTTCGGCAGTACACCAGAATTTTCTGCCCCTTGTCGGGAAGCTCCTCGGGGGGACTTTTGTGTATCACCTCGTTGGGAATGAGTATCGCATTTGGGATATGCCCCTCGTCGTACTCCTCCTGCCTGCGGACGTCGAGAATAACGATATCCTCGCCGCTGTCCATGATAGTCTTTGCTTCGGTCTGGGATATCTGAGTAAATGCCTTGACAGAGGGATTATCGGCGATGGTGACCACGCCGTCACTGACGTTCACCGAACAGCCTGTGCCGGCCAAAAGGAGCGCTCCTGCCAGCAATACCGCTGAAACTGCTCTCACTGTTCAGTCTCCCCTTTCTCCTTGTGTCGGCGGATGATGATACCTATAATTATCATAATTATGCCGACTGCCGCCATGCCAAGTCCCGATATCAGCACATTGCCGTTCACAGCGGTCAGCGTCTTTGTGACAAGGTTGTAGGCGGTGTGGTCTTTAACCGCAAACCGCATGATATAGCCTGAAAACTTAACTATAGCCGTAGGGACGGAAAGTATACAGCCGCTTGCAAATAAAGCCGTGCCGATCCAGTAGAAGAAGTTTTTCAGCAGAAGAATGAGTACCGCTATAACAGCCGCAGCAGCGATAAGCGCAGTTTTCAGCCTCGGGATGATATTTCTTGCTGTGCCGATATCGCTCCATATGCCCGAGGACTTCATGGTCTCCAGATGGTAAACATCGACCGCAGAAACAGCGGTCTTTTCGGCATTTGCGATACTCTCCGCCAACCGCTTTTCGTAGGTCTCGTCCTTTATAACGTGGTTGGTTCGTGCGTATTCCTCAAAATATTCGGTGAGACTTTTCTCAACGGCGGTGAAGTCGTACTCCATTTCCCCCTCGCCGTCAAAATCGGCAAAGCCCACGGAAATGCGCTTGTCGATGTGCGACTTCATCCAGTCACGGGAAAAAGCCTTTTCGTCGACCTCAACGGGGATGGAAGTCTCGCCGCAGCTGTCGCTGAACTTCTTCATCAGCGAATCATAGGCGTTATTGTAGGTGTCTGTCGCCTGCACCTGCTGTTTCATAAAGTCCTCGGTGGAGATACACCTGTCTGCATAGAGCGTAATATAAAGTGCCGCCAGCACAAGGGTCAGCAGAATGGTGAGAACGGTACAAATGACGGTATTAAGCCTTTTATTCATGTTCTGCCTCCTTGTAGAATTCTTTCTTTTCAAGGTCGCAGATAACGCCGATACGCTTCTTTGCCTCGCCCAGAAGCTCCTTTTCACAGGTGTACAGCGTCAGGATGTTGTCCTCGGATTTACGCAGATAAGTCTTGTCACCCGATGCAAACTCGATGGTCTCTCTGACTGAATAGGTGAACCTGCCGTAATCGGTGTAAACCGTCAGCTTGTCGCCCTTTTTCAGCTCGTCAAGGTCGTGGAAGAAAGTGTTCACATGAGCGCTTATGACCGTATTTCCGTCAGCTCCTGCAGGCATGGACGAGGGCGTGTTGCATCCGCCAAGCTCCAGAAGCTCCGAGCCTATGCCCCAGTAAACAGGGACGAAAATGCCGTTTTTCTCACATTCCAGCACCGCATACTGTGTGCCGTACTCGGGATACGGCACTTCCCCCTCAGAATAGGTCTTGCCCGAATATTCGGTGTCGATATCGGTCTTGACGATGGTCAGCCCCTCAATGCCGTCGCTTTTGGGGATGACCGTGTTGTTGTCCATGAAGCCAACTTTCAGGTAGGTCTGCACCTTTTCCGCAGGGCGGATGGCGCAAAGGCAAATGACCGCACTGCAAAAAACTGTAATGAGTATCGGCAGGGCTATCCAGCCGACCACTGATGTTTTTTTCTTCATGGCGCTCACCTGCACTTTTTCAGCACAAAGGCAATGCCTGCGCCCGAAGCGAGGATAAGTCCGCATGAGCCGAGGACGGGGATAGTGTAAGGCTTGCCAGTTTTCTCAACGGTGTCGCCCAGAAGCGTAACTCCCACCAGCTTGCCGCTTTCGTCCCTTGCGCTTATCATAACAGAGCCGTCGGAAATATCCTCGATGGAGAAGCTGTAGCCGAAGGCGTCGCCGAAGCCGAGCATACCTGCGATGACCTCCATCTGCTCGGTAGTATCGAGCTTTTTCAGCATCTGATTCTTCTCATCGTTGCTCATATGCTCAAGATATTCCTGCTTTTCGTCCTCGGGAACTGAGGTGATGTAATCGCTTTTCTCGTCGATATTCATTTCCTCGAACTCCTCGGGAGTAACAGGAGGCGGAGCGGTCGAGCCGCCGTTCTGAGCGGAATTTCCGCCGTCGCCGCCGCTTATGGCGTTGTCACGCTGACCTGCCCAGCTGTCAAGAGCCGCAATAGCCTGATCGCACTGTTCGGAGGTCCATTCCTGACCGCTTCCCATAGCGATATACTGCTGTATCATTTCCTCGGGCATACCCACCGCATAGGCTTTGGCGATAACATCCGCCACCGTTGCGGCGCCGGCAGTAAGGGGACTGCACGAAAGCGCCAGCCCCACAGCCGCCATAGCTGAGATCAATCTTTTTTTCATATTATTATCTCCTTTTATTTTTCTGTGACAGTCTCATTATACCACACTCGCCTTTGCATTTCAAGTCTATTTAAGTGTATATTGGGTGTATATTGAGTGTATTATTTGTCAGGTTGTAGAGGGGATGCCCACATCGCCCAGTCATTTATTTGCCGTGTAGGGGCGCCCAGTGTGCGCCCGTGCGGTCATAAGGAAAATAATGCCAAAAGCAAAGGGCGGATAATATCCGCCCTTACAGATGATAACAATATATTAACAAATTGTAGGGGCGCCGTTTCGGCGCCCGTGTTGGTTTTATTCGCAAAAATGTACTTTTTCGACAAACTGAAGGGCGCACAATGTGCGCCCCTACACCACCGCCCCGAATTTACTAACGTCGTGCGAAAGCAGACTTCCGCACCGCAGAGAGTAAGCGAGTTTACGAGCGAAGCGTGTACGTGGTCGAGCTGACGTCAGCTCGGCGGCGGCTCGTTATTTATTGAACATTTCAGGCTTGAATTCTCCGTTTGCTATCATCTGCACTACCTTGCAGAAAGGTCTGATATCGTCCTCGTCGCCGTTTTCG
Source organism: Ruminococcus sp. (assembly GCA_017479805.1). Lineage (GTDB taxonomy): Bacteria > Bacillota > Clostridia > Oscillospirales > Ruminococcaceae > Ruminococcus. Next base: position 6,167 of record JAFVBU010000051.1, on the reverse strand, counting down.
ATATGCTTTCTCACCTTGCTGAGCGGACTTACATGATTGTTCTCGTTCTTCCAAACCATCGGCATTCCTGACGAAAGATCCCACTTGTAGCCTGCCTTGGTCAGGAACAGGTCAAGCAGGAGCTGTCCCAGATATACTCCGAAAATTATGGAAGCATTGGTCAGTTTCGGTTCTTCCATGTTATTGTTGGTATAGTCAACGTGCAGACCTCTGAGGATGCACTCCAGTGTTTCGATATCTTCCTCAGTACCTTTCAGCGGATACTCAAAGGATTTGGCAATTTCCATTGCCTGCTTGCACACAGATCTTGGGTCAAAGTTCTGCATTGCCATTTCAGCCTTTTTCTTCTTGTTTTCGGGCTGCTTGAAGGTAGCCATTCCCTCAGCAAAAATATCATCGTATCTTCCCATGTTTTTTACCTCATTTCTTTATTTCTGCGGTTCGCAGCTATGTATTGCCTTTACAGGACAGACAGCAATGCAGGTGCCGCAGTTTGTACATTTTTCGTAGTCGATAGAAGCGTGGAAGTTCTCCACCTTTATAGCCTCATTGGGGCACTTCTTCTCGCACATTTTACATCCGATACAGCCGTTTTTGCAGCTTTGTTTAGTCTCCTTGCCGTTTGCGGCAGATGAACACAGTACATCGATATGCTTGGCAAGGGGTTTTATTTCGATAAGCTGATTCGGACAGACTGCCGCACATTGTCCGCAGGCGCCGCACAGTGCAGGTATGACCTTAGCCACACCGTTTACTACCTTGATAGCGTCATGTTCGCAGACATTCACGCAGTCGCCCAGACCGATACAGCCGTATTTGCACAGACCGTTTCCGCCGTAGAACCGCTTCACAGCCTTGCAGGACTGCACACCGTCGAACTCGAAAGCTGTCTGAGTAGCCTCGCAGTCGCCGTTACAGTGCACCACCGCAGTCATGGGCACGACTTCAGCCGCCGCCGTACCGAGTATAGCCGCTATTTTACCGGCAGCATCCGCACCGCCCGGGCGGCAAAGATTGGTTGGAGCGCCCTTTTCGACGATAGCCGCCGCATAGTCCGAACAGCCTGCATATCCGCAGGCACCGCAGTTAGCCTGTGGAAGTGAAGCACCTATCTTTTCAACACGTTCGTCCACTTCAACGAAAAATACCTTTGCGGTAGCCGTAAGCAGTACGCCTGCCAGTATTCCGCAGCCGCCGAGGACGAGCACAGGTATAATATAAGTCATTCCTGCACCTCCTTAGCTGAAAAGTCCCGAGAAGCCCATGAAGCTGACGGAAACTATTGAAGCGGCGATAAGCGTTGCAGGCACACCCTTGAAGGTCTCAGGGATATCTGCGTATTCCAGCTTTTTGCGTACTCCCGAGAATATGACCAGCGCCAGCATGAAGCCGAGACCTGCGCCGAGGGAGTTTACTATGGACTGGACAAATGTGTAGTTATTGTCGATATTCAGCACTGTTACGCCCAGCACCGCACAGTTTGTGGTGATAAGCGGCAGATACACGCCGAGTGACTTATACAGCGACGGCACGCACTTTTTCAGGAAGTTTTCCACAAGCTGAACGAAAAGCGCAATTACAAGAATGAACACCACCGTATCGAAGTATTCCAGATGATTCGGCACAAGTATTCCGTGGTGGATGGGGTATGTAACGAGAGTTGCACATATCATTACGAACGTTACGGCGATTCCCATTCCCGAGGCGCTGTCCAGTTTCTTTGAAACGCCGAGGAACGGGCATATACCCATGAACTTTGACAGCACGAAGTTGTCTGTCAGCATTGCCGAAAGGAGTATCACTAACATCGTTTTCACTGACAGTCACCTGCCTTTCCGCATGATTCAGCATGAGGACATCCGCTGCATCCAAGTTCCTGTGGAGGCTTTTTGTTGGTCAGCTTGTTCACAGCGGCGATTATCATGCCGAGAGTGAAGAATCCGCCCGCAGGCATGATGAATAGTAACATCGGGTTATTGCTGAGAACGGGTATCTCAAGTCCCATCCACTTGCCCGAGCCGATTATCTCACGTATGCTTCCCATGAGGAAAAGCGCCATAGTGAAGCCAAGTCCCATGCCTATTGCATCGCAAGCCGAAGCGACTATGCCGTTTTTGCTTGCGAACATTTCCGCTCTGCCGAAGATTATGCAGTTTACGGTTATGAGTGTCAGGTATATTCCCAGACTGTCATAAAGTGACGGAACGAAGCCTTCAAGGAGAAAGCCGATAAGCGTTACAAAGCTGGCTATGATAACGATGAACGCAGGTATACGCACCTTGTCGGGAATGACCTTTCTCAGCGCCGAGATAACTATATTCGAGCCGAGAAGCACGAAAGTTGTGACAAGTCCCATGCCTATGCCGTTCATTGCCTGTGTGGTCACGGCAAGTGTCGGACACATACCAAGCAGCATTACAAGTGTTGGATTTTCTTTGAGTATGCCCTTTGTCAGTTCCTTGACAAGGGGAGTTTTATTTTCAGCCACCGAGTATCGCCTCCTTATTTGCATTGTAAACATCAAGAGCAGTTTCAACAGCGTGCTCCATGCCCTTTGAGGAATAGGTCGCACCGCTTATGGCGTCGATATCAACAGGTGACTGCCCATATCCTATAAACTGCTTGCGGAAGTCCGCCTCGTCACGTACCTTTGAGCCGAGACCCGGAGTCTCGCCCAGCGATACGAACTCTATACCCGAAATTTTTCCGCTTTCGTCGATACCCACAAGGATGTTGATTCCGTCCTTTGAGTAGCCGTCGGTACAGACCTGAATAACGGTCTTTTTGTCGGGAGTTACAGCGACAGTCTCAACCTCGTCATTGCCGCATTTCAGGTCAACTAACTTGGTCTCAGTCTTGCCGAAAAGAAGCTCGACGCTCTTGCTGAATTTCAGCTCTTTCTGCCCGGCTATCCTGTCTTTGGTCATTTCATGTGCAAAAGTCAGAAGCACGGCGGCAATTATGCATATCACCGTCAGCACCAGTGAGGGCATTACCTTATCCTTCATTCTTCTGCACCTCCTTTGCACCGAAAGGCTTATTTCTTGTAAGCTCCTCGATATACGGAGTGAGAACGTTCATAAGCAGGATGGAGAACGAAACTCCCTCGGGATATGAACCGAAATGCCTGATAATAAAAGTGATGATACCGCATCCCAGACCGAAAACTATCTTGCCTTTCTGAGTGATGGGAGTTGTAGCGTAGTCGGTAGCCATGAAGAATGCACCGAGGAATACTCCGCCTGCCAGTATCTCGTAAAGACCATAGTAGAACGAATCATTGCAGAGAGCAGAGAGCAGGAACAGACTGCCGATGAATGACAGCGGAGCGGCAAGGGAGATTATTTTCCTTGCGGCAAGGTAAAGTCCGCCCAAAAGCAAAGCTAAAGCGCAGGTCTCACCGAGACATCCGCCGCATTTGCCGTGGAAAAGGTCAATGAGCCTTGCTTCATCGGTAGTTCCCGACAGTCCTATGGGCGTAGCACATGAAACCGCATCCGCAGTCCTGTACCAGAACGGAGCGACCCAGTTGGTCATTGCCGAGGGGAACGATACCATGAGGACTATTCGTGCGGTAATGGCAGGGTTTGCGAAGTTCTGACCGATACCGCCGAAAAGCTGTTTTACTATTACTATAGCCACAAACGAGCCTATGACCGCCATCCAGTAAGGCAAAGTCACGGGGAGATTCATTGCAAGTATAACACCTGTCACAACTGCCGACATATCGCCTATCGTGTTGTCACGCTTCATGAGCTTTCGACAGACGTACTCGAAAAATATACAGCTTCCTACGCAGACCGCAGTCAGCGGCAATACTCTCGGACCGAATATGTATATGGCAACTCCGAGGGCAGGCATGAGAGCCATTATGACCTGAAGCATTATGGTGTGTGTTTTTACGTAGTTTTCATCGTGGGGAGACGGTGAAACGATGAGCTTGTTCATTCTCTCCACCTCACTTTCTCGGGATAAGAGCCTTTGCAAGCTGATTTGTCTCCGCTAATTTTCTGTTTGCGGGACAGACAAAGGTACAGCTTCCGCAGTTCATGCAGAGCAGCACGTTCAGCTTTTTCAGCTCGTCGATATTTCGTATTCTGTAAGCCCTGTCGATATCCGCAGGCACAAGCTCCATAGGACAGACTCTCACGCACCGTCCGCAGCGGATACAGCTTGTAGTCTTGCTGACATCGTAGCTTTTAATGGCAAGGAGCGCATTTGAGGTCTTGACAACGGGCATTTCCACATCGGGGATACTCATACCCATCATAGGACCGCCGCCGATGAGCTTTATCATAGCGTCCATATCGGTCTTGCAGAATTCCAGTATCTCCCTGAAAGGCGTACCAATGACAGTGGAGACATTTTTCGGCTCTCCCACGGCATTTCCGTCCACGGTGATACGTCTTTTCACCAGCGGCATACCCGTCTGCATATAGCGGTAAAGGAAAGCCACGGTGGAAATATTGATAACGATAACACCGCCGTCAGCAGGAAGCTCACCCTCCTTGACAACAACGCCTGTGGAATTATATATGATTATCTTTTCCGCACCCTGCGGATAAACTGAGGGCAGGGTAACTATGTCGATAGTATCGTCGTTTTTCGCCATTTCCTCGAAGTTTTTGATAGCCTGCGGCTTGTTGGCTTCGATGGCGAGCTTGGCATTTTTTATGCCCAGCCTTTCCTTTATCATGTTGATACCGCCGATGATATCCTCGGGACATTCGATCATTTCACGGTAGTCGGCAGTGATGTAGGGTTCACACTCTGCACCGTTGATTATCAGCGTATCGATGGGATTTTTGGGGTTGAGCTTGATATGGGTGGGAAATCCCGCACCGCCCAGACCGCAGGCACCGCTTTCCCTGACGGCTTTGAGGAAGCTGTCTCTGTCGGTGACAACGGGGGGCTTTACCTCGTCGGAAACGGTCTGCTGTCCGTCTGTTTCGATCTCCACCGCCTTACAGACTGCACCCATATCGGTGCGGTAGTCGGTGACGGCAGTGACCTTGCCTGAGACACCCGAATGAACGGGAACGCTGAACGGAACGTCGGTATCGCCTATTTTCTGACCGACCCTGACCTCATCGCCGACCTTGACGATAGGCTGACAGGCAGCGCCCATGTTCATTGACATAGGTATCCTGACCTTTTTCGGCAGCGGAAACTCAACAGTGGCGCTGTTTTCCGTATTTTTACGGTGTTTCAGCCTTATGCCTTTCAGTTTTTTCATACGATTCTCCTTATTTTCTGTCCGCACCCACATCATCGGGGGGATAGGACGATAATGATATGCTTTTTACGCCATACAACATAATTATACACTATCACCGGTAAATATTCAAGCGTTTTTAATAAAAATGTTTTAGATTTCGTCGGAATTTTTAGCCATTAGCTGTTAGCTTGTGATAAATAAAAATATGTTTCTGTAGGGGCTGCCTTTGGCAGTCCTTATATGGAGAATTACGCAGTTTGCATTAAACCGCAAGGACGCCCAAAGGGCGCCCCTACAATCTGGCTTTAAATACGTATATCCAAAAAAATGCCCCGAAAACTCGGGGCATTGAAGTTATTATTCGTCACGCTTGCGTGAAGCAAACATTGCAGCCGCAGAAGCTAAGAGAACCAAGCCTATGCCTGCTATTCTGATATCGCCTGTCTTTGGCGAATCAACTGCTGTTGCGGTGCTTCCTGTCTTTGCGGTAGTTGTAGCCGCAGCAGTTGTGGAAGTTGAAGTTGTTGTTGTGTCTGTAGTGGTTGTTGTGGTGTCGGTGGCAGTAGTTGTCGTTTCAGTAGTAGTTGTGGTCGTTTCGGTGGTGGTAGTTGTTGTTTCGGTGGTAGTCGTGGTTGTTTCGGTAGTTGTTGTGGTAGCTTCAGTGGTAGTGGAATCGGTTATTTCCTCATTGTCCACGAGAAGCGTGGTTGTTGTAGTCGTGGTGGTAGTCGTCGTTGTTGTCGTAGTCGTGGTGGTAGTCGTTGTCGTGGTTGTTGTGGTGGTAGTTGTGGTCGTGGTTGTAGTCGTTGTTGTTGTGGTAGTCGTCGTGGTCGTTGTTGTAGTTGTGGTGGTAGTTGTAGAAGTTGTAGTAGTTGTTGTGGGCTCGGTGGTCGTGGTAGTCGTTTCTGTAGTGGTTGTGGTGGTAGGTGTAGTTGTCGTAGTAGTGGTG
>JAFVBU010000050.1 GCA_017479805.1 Ruminococcus sp. | reverse complement strand
CTTCCCTTTTTTGTGCAATCTGCTTACATTCTACAGCATATAATACAAAGCGTAAATAAACGTTTGCGGTAAAATAGCTAAAAACAGTCACCGCCGAAATATTTCAGAGTTGACTAAAACACCTTTAGTGCACAATTTACAAATAATTCATATTATACGAGGCGTAATATATGACTTATTTTACACAAAACTGTCACATTTAGGACATACAATCGGAAAATATACGCAATTTCACCTTAAAAGGGCAGAGAAAAGCCCTGAAATTCTGCAAAAATGACCTATTTACAAAACGTCAAAAAAATGCTATTATATCTTTGTTGTATTATATCCCTCACGGGAATAGTAACAAGGAGGAAAAAAACATGAAATTCAAATTCGACACAAAAAGCATGGTACTGCTCGGTGTGCTGACAGCTATCGTAATGCTGTTCTCGTTCACACCCATCGGCTCTATCCCCATCGGACCGCTGGTAATAACGCTCAATGTTATTCCCGTGGCTATCGCAGCCGTTGCCCTCGGACCCGTCGGAGGCGCTATCATAGGCGGAGTTTTCGGTATGTTCAGCTTTCTCCAGTGCTTCGGCATCGGAATCCCCAGCGGAATGGGTGCTGTACTGGCAGATATCAGCCCCGTACTCGCTTTCGTACAGCGCTTCATACCACGTGCACTTGACGGTTTCCTTGCAGGACTTATCTTCAATGCCGTTGCAAAAGCAACAGACGTCCGTGTCTCATGCTTTGTAACAGGATTCTGCACAGCCCTGATGAATACAGCATTCTTCATGCTGGCTCTGGTGTTCCTTTTCGGCAATACCGAGTATGTGCAGGGACTTATGGACGGCAAGAGCATTCTCCCGTTCATCGTCAGCTTCGTTGGCATCAACGCAGTATTCGAGATGATAACCGCAACCATCGTAACAGGCGCAGTTGGGTTTGCACTTTATCAGGCAAAACTCATCAAGCCCGCAGAAAGCAAGTAAACAATTAAATAATACAACAATCCCTTTCCGTTCACCGCAGCGGAAAGGGACTTTTTATTGAATTGAGAATGGAGAATGGAGAATTGAGAATTATTTTTATCAGTCCACGAAGTGGACACCACCATTCTCCATTCTCAATTCTCAATTCTCAATTCCTCACCAGTCTTTCGGTATATAATTTTTTCCGATTCAGTATATCCAAATCGAATATCTGAGAGTGCAAAAAAGCCCGAAAATAGTGGAAAAACGGTGATTTCTTCCGTTCATTGACCTTAATCAATAAAATATTCCGTGGAAAGGCTCTCATTTTTGGAAGCGCAATTTTCGGTCAACGCTCATTTCAGGCTCAAATATTTTGTGCACGCTCAACAAAAATCTAACCGCCGATTGTCTATTTTGTTGGTGGATTTATTATAATTAAATAATCAACTAACCAAATCCGCCCCTGTTATTTGTGCACGATTCCCTGTTTTTTCTGCCTAAGCCACGAAAAATTATGATTTATCTCAAAAAATTCAAAAGCACCAATTAGCTATTGACTTTTCGGTGCTTTTGATGTTAATATAGTATACGGACTGCATAATTTGACAATTTTATTACATTAAATAATATTTCAAATTTTGCTATATATAGTGCAATAAGGAGCAACGATATGTACAACAGAGCATTTCTATTCAACGGTATCGGTTCAAAGCCCGAAAAGCTGCTTGCTCAGCTCACTCCCGAAATGACGGACAAATACGAGAGCTACAGGGCAGAGGCTTTCACAAGGCTCGGTCTTGATATGGACATGGAAAAGAACACAGGCTACAGCGCTCAGGCCGCTGAATGGATGGTGCCTTTCCTCTGCGACAGAGTTGTGTACGAATACTTCATCGATAAGGGCATAATCCCCGATATCGGCGCAGGCTACAGCTCGGGCATAGTAAGTGCAAGCGCCTGCTTCGGCTCAATAAAGCATACCGACGCTCACGATATCGTTATGACCCACCTTTCAATGTTCCGTGGACTTCAGGAAAAGGGCATAAAGCTGAATATGGGCATCGTTATCGGCTTCCCCTACGACGACCTGAAAGAGCTTCTCAGCGGTAAGTTCAACTCAGACGAGCTTATTATCGGAAGCAGCAATTCGAGCTTCCACAACATGATAAGCGGCAAGGCTGAGGCTGTTGAAAAGGCTATCGAGCTTTGCATAAGCGAGGGCGCTATCAAGGCTTTCCCCATGAATACGGGTACAGCCTTCCATCATCCGCTTATGGAGCAGTATTCACAGGAATATATCGGGCTTTGCAGGAATTTAGACTACAAAGAACCGAAATATCCGCTTATTTCCGTGTTCGACCAAACCGTTCTACAGACAGTGGACGAGGTCAAAAAGGAAAACCTCCACAACGTCTGCACCCCCATGCGCTGGGACTTAGCGCTGAAAAAGCTGGAGGAGCTTGGGGTAAAGCAATTCTTCGACGTAAGCGCAAACGGCGCTATCAAGAAGTTTTCAAGAGTAGGCAGAAAGTGCAAGGTATACACTCTTGAGGATGTTATAAACGGAGACTATACATTATAATGTATAATTTGAGCCGTCAGCCGTCGGCTAAGGGCTAAAAAGGAATACAAAGCCAAATCAAATGCGGCTTTGACATATAATCAATTAAAACGGAGGCTACTATTATGAGAGAAATCACAGATGCTATCAAAAATGAGATCAAGGACATGGTCATTGACTACTATGCTGAGGAATGTGAAGTAGACAAGTCTGAGATCACTATGGACACAAACCCTACCGAGGACCTCGGAAGCGATTCCCTTATGTTCGTTGAGCTTATCGAAATGACTGCCGATAAGTACGACCTCGATATCAAGCTCCAGAGCATCGGCAAGTATATGCTCAAGACTCCTATGGACACTATGGCTGACGTTCTCGATATGTTCTACAAGATCTATCAGTACGGCAACGATGTTGTCAACCAGTGAGGCGGCAAACGGTGAATTCAAATTTATCTGAGCTTCATGCCGAGGATAATATCGCCGTTCTCACCATTGACAACGGTCCTAAGAATCTGCTCTCTGAGCCTGAATTTATAGACCGCAGGGAGCTCCTTGACTGGCTGGACGAAAATCCGCAGATAGGAGCTCTTGTCATCAGAGGAAAGGGCAGACATTTCTCCCACGGCGCTGATGTTTCTCTTTTCGGCACTACTGATACGGAGATACTCTCAAAGAAGCTGGAAAGCGCAAGAGAGCTGCTCCGCACTATCGAAAAGCTGCCTGTCATCACTGTCGCAGCTGTCAACGGCGGCTGCTTTGGCGGCGGACTTGAAGTCGCTCTGAGCTGTCAGTTCCGTATTGCTTCACCAAAGGCTCTCCTCGGTCTTACCGAGATAATGCACGGTGTTGTCCCCGGTATGGGCGGTATGGAGAGACTTTACAGGCTTCTCGGCAAGGAAAAGGCTTTGCAGATGGTACTTCAGGGCGAGATGATAAGCGCTTCCGACGCTCTTTCACTGGGACTGGTCACAAAACTCAGTGAGGGCAAGGACTCCTTCGATGAGGCTGTAGCTTTCGTCAAGGAGCTTATGGAGGGCAAGAGCCTTACACAGATACACGCTATCATCGACACCATGAACCTCGCTGCCGAGGGCGTCACAGACCCGTCAAAGGGCAAGTTCGAGGCTTGTCTTGCAGAGGCGTTCAAGGCATGAGAAAGAGCACCTGCAAGGTCAGCGTCCGTGGCTATGAGCTTGACTCGTTCGGTCACGTGAACAACGCTGTATACCTCAATTACGGCGAGACAGCGGTATGGAACTTCTTTCACTCCGCAGGTCTCATAGACGCAACGCTGGGAAGCGACCTTTTCCCCGTAGTTATGGAAAGCACCCAGCGCTATATGCACGAACTCAGACTGTTTGACGAGGTCAGGATAGAATCCGAGTTCAAGGGTTCCAACGGACTTGTCAAATACAAGCATCTCATCATCAATGAGAGCACAGGTCTTGTATCATGCAAGATAAAGGGGAAAATAGCCTTTGTCAACAAGGAACGCATGATATGCGACGTTCCCGATGAAGTACTTGAATATCTGGAGAGTGATACAGATGAACATTAACATAAAAGAATTTACAACCGAGGTGAGCGGTATCTCATCCCTCAGCGAGCTTACAGGCGCAGAGCTTGGCACTCCCTGCCTGCTCATCGTCATGGGCAGCAATATCTCCGCAGATACCGATAATGCAGACCTCGACGGCTTTTTCAGAAATGCCCCTTTCCTTACGGCACTGGCTGACGATGCACCGTCAGAGGAGCTTTCAAAGCGCTTCGATATGGTGATCCCCACCGAGGGCACAGACGACTGGACGGCAAGACTTTTCAAGGACAAGACAAAATGGACTGCCGACCAGATAACAGCCTGCTTCATCAAGGCAAGAACAGGCACAGCAGAGGAAGTCCTCGACTGCGAATCAAGAGCATTCTACCGCCTTATGGCAGTAAAGAACGGAGGCAGCAGCAATGAGTGATACCATTAATATAAGCCTCACCGAGGAAAACGGCATTCACCATTTCGTGATGGATGCCCCCAACAATAACATGATGTCAACTGCTTTCCTAAACACCTTTGAAGCAACTATGGTGCAGGTGGAGGAAAGAGCCAAAAAAGGCGGCATAAAGGGCATGGTGATCTACGGCGGCGGCAGACATTTCAGCTCGGGCGCTGACGTTGGCGCACTGGCTGACCGCTCCGAAAAGGAAGCCTACTACGATACCACAGGCGAGCTTCCCGAGAGCCATGTTGTCCAGAAAAGCCACTTCACCTTTCTCCGTGACCTGCCTTTCCCCGTGGTAAGCGTGGTAACAGGCTTCTGTATCGGCTCGGGCAGCGAGATCGCAGTCAACAGCCACTACAGGATACTTGAAAAGGGCGCAAGGATAGGACAGCCCGAGTCCACATTCGGTATTCTCCCCGCACTGGGCGGAGTTGCAAGAAATATCGAGATATGCGGCATGAAGAATGCCTATGAGCTTGTTATGACAGGCGATATGATCCCTGCCGATCAGGCTTATGAGTTAGGATACGCTGACATTTTCGTCGGCAAGAAGCAGGGACTTCCCGAAGCACTTTCGCTTATAGAGTATATTTCCGCAAATATCGGCAAATTCGAGCCAAAGGAATACAGAACATACATACAGCAGTACAAAAACAGCAAGGGGGAATAATATGAACATCGGCATTATCGGCTACGGAAAAATGGGAAAGGATATTTTCTCGCTTTTCTTTGATAAACTCCCCGACGCAGTATTCACGGTTCTGGAAATAGCAGACGCTGAGAAGAATACCGCAGCAGTAGTAAAAACACTTGACAAGAGCCTGAAAAGAAAAAAGATAACGCAGGAACAGTACGATTTCAAAAAGACTTCATTCCGATTCACGGACAATGTAAACGACCTTAAAGACTGCGATATAGTTATAGAAGCAATATTCGAGAACATTCAGGCAAAACAGGATATCTTCGGAAAACTGGGAGCTGTAGTTTCTGAAAACTGCCTGCTCCTCTCAAACACATCTTCACTCGGTATATCGGAGGTTTTCAAGGATATCCCCCACATTGAGCGCTGCTTCGGACTTCACTTCTTCTATCCCGTAAAGCTCACAGGCTTCGTTGAGCTGAACATCCTCCCCGAGACCTCACAGGAGGCTATAGACAGGGCAAAGGCTCTGGTAACGGCAGGCGGCAAGAAGCCCGTCGTATTCTCGGGACAGTACCACATCTACCTCAATCAGCTTCTGTCATGCATGGTGGCTCATGCCATCTATATGCAGAAAAGCGCAGGTGTCTCCGTCAAGGAGATGAGCGCCGCACTTTCTCCCCTGTTCCCTGTTGCAGGGCCTTTCGACGTTCTGGACAGCGTAGGATTGGGACTTATGGGCGGCAATATCGAGAATTTCCGCATTGAGCGCAACAAGAAGCTGCTCACATTCGGCAACGAGAAAATGCAGGAATGGATAAAGTCAGGCTGTCCGACGGCAACTCTCGGCTTCCTTGACTACATGGCTGAGAACGAGACCGACACGGGAAATGACTGCGGAAACGCACAGCTTGACATGGCGGCATTCGTCCTCAATGAAGCTGTCAACGCTTTGGAGGAATGCGGCGGCGATACCGAGACTGTCTTTGAAGCTATCACAGATACCCTCGGTCTGGCAGAAAAGCCCTCATACTACTGCGAAAAATTCGGCACAGAGGCTTTATTTGCCGCACTTGAAAAATATGCGGCTGAAACAGGATTTGAAACATACATACACAAGGACAAGTCAGTCTGGGAAAAATATTTCGGCTGACATATCAGCAGAACAGGAAGGATAAATATGAAGAAAGTCGTTGTAACAGGTATCGGCTCTGTCAGCGCACTGGGTCTGGATACCGATGAACTCTGGAACAATCTCATCAGCGGTAAGAGCGGTCTGAAAACCATCACCCGCATACCTCTGGAAAAGCACGACACTACTGTAGCAGCAGAGGTCGATGACGCATTTGAGGCTGTAGCTTCAAAGTACTGGAAAAAGCGTCAGCTCAGCGCTACCACAAAGGCAACAAGAATGGGTCTTGCCGCAGCAGGCGAGGCTATCGAGGACTGCGGTGCGGATTTCAGCACACTCAACGGAAAGAGAATAGCTATAATATTCGGCGTTTCCGACAACTCCTACGAGGACGGTGAGCTTGATATCAAGCCAAACGCTACCTTAAAGCGTATGCCCAGCGCCATCCCTGCAATGCTGGCTATGAAGCACGGCATACAGGGCGCTACATTCAATCTTTCAACTGCCTGCGCTTCTTCGGGCTATGCGGCTGCTCTTGGAAAAACTCTCATACAGTCGGGTATGTACGATATGGTCATCACAGGTGGACTTTCAAATACAGTATCAAATATCGTTATAAGCGGCTTCAATCAGGTGCTGGCAATGTCGGTAAATCCCGACCCCAACACAGCTTCACGCCCGTTCACAAAGAACCGTGACGGCTTCATCATGGGCGAGGGCAGCGGCTGCATCATCCTCGAATCAGAGGAACACGCAAAGGCAAGAGGTGCAAGGATACGCTGCGAGCTGGCAGGTGCGAGCATGACCTGCGAGGCGTTCAATATGACCGCTCCGAAGACAGACGGCGAGGGCATGGCTGAGGCTATACAGATCGCCCTTGACGATGCAGGAATGTCCCCTGACGAGATAGGCTATATCAACGCACACGGCACATCCACCAACCTCAATGACCTTTATGAGACAATGGCAATAAAGAAAGTATTCGGCGAGAATGCTTACAATATCCCTGTTTCATCCATCAAGCCTGCCATCGGACACACCCTTGCAGCAGGCGGCGCACTGGAGGGTATCGCTTGTATCAAGGCGATAGAGACAGGAATACTCCCGCCAACAGTACACTATGACGAACCCGATCCCGAGCTTGATCTTAATTATATACCAAATGAAGCAATAAAGAAGGACATCACAGCAGCAGCATCCAATTCATTCGGATTCGGCGGAAACAATTCAACACTTATATTCAGGAAGTACGAATGATAAGCACGAAAGGATGACACCATGCCGATAGCACAGATGAAAACCAACTACATAATGGACAAGGCTGCAAAGACGCAGTTTCTCGATGAAGCTGCAAGGGAGCTTTCGGATATCCTCAGAAAGCCCCTGCCTGCCGTAATGGTAATGCTTGACGACTGCTCAATGTATATGAACTGCTCCGATGATACAGTATTCTTCGCTGAGTTCAGATACATTCTTCCGCAGGAATACGCAGACAACAAATCAGGATTCTTTAAAGAGCTGGCTGACCGTATGCTTGCTCTCATTCAGAAGCACACACACGTTGACCCCTACCGCATATATATGCAGTTCACAGAAATGACCCGTGAGGGAGCATGGCGGTATACGGGCTGACGGCTAAGGGCTAAAATAAACAGAGAGAGGACAGATAAATATGAAATGGGCAATAAGAGACCTTTTAAACCCCGTAGTTACAAGATCAATGCTTTACGGCAGCGATCCCTTTGATATCGAGTACATCTTAAAGCAGGTAGACGCCATCGACAAGATGAGCGGCAAGAAGATACAGGAGGTATGGATAGGCGAGTGGAACAAGAAGATCGCTCACTATTCCGAGCTCCGTGACAAGGCTGAGGCAAGAGGCAACCGTATGTCCGCAAGAGCATACGCAAAAATGGTGACAGAGTGTCATTACGCTTGCTTCATGGTAAATATCCAGGACTTAGAGCACAAGACAGTTATCTACAACGGACTTGTTGACAGCTACAAGAAGTATATCTCACTCTGCGACAACAAGATAGAGTACATCGAAATAGACACAGAATTCGGCAAGCTCCCTGCTTATATCCACTATCCCGACGACGGCAGCAAGGAAAGCTATCCTGTTGCTATTACATATTCGGGCATCGGAAGCTGCAAGGAGGAGCTTGAAATGCTCTCAGATCCGCTGAATCAGCGTGGCGTGGCTGTTATCACTCCCGATATGCCGGGCGCAGGCGGAGCAGTTATCTACAACAACGTAAAATGCGGCGGTCCACAGCTTGAAGCTGCATTTGACGCTATATACAAGTTCATCGACAGCAGAAGCGACCTCGACAGCAGCCGTATCGCTAACTTCGGTCTCTGCATGGGCGGCGGCTATGCATTCCGTGCTTCCGTAAAGCGCCCCGATGTAAAGTGCTGCGTAAGCCTTTTCCCACTGTTCATGCACCTTGCTGAGCAGACCTCGATCCCTGTTTGGATGAAGAAGGGCAAGTGGAGCTCTTACCAGATCGCTGACAACTACCTTGAGGGCATGAAGCTCATTGAGGAGGGCACTATCAGCACTGATTTCCTTATGGTACACAGCGACGACGATAACTGGATGAGCCCCGAGGCTACAGACAAGCTGTTTGACAAGGCAACAGGCTACAAGGAGAGAATGAAGATCACAGAAAAGCCTGCTTACGCATCAGAGGAGACTATCATGCACGCAATGCCCGTTGGTGAGCAGTATCACTGGGTAAAGCATGAGGCAGCAGACTTTATTGCTCAGAGATTGACAGGAGAGGTAAAGTAAGTATGAATTTCTTTGATTATTACAGCAAATACGCTCAGGAAACTCCCGACAAGGTGCTCCTGAGAATAGACAGCAATGAGCTGACATACGGTCAGTTCATGGAAAAGACCGCTGTTTTCGGCTCGGCACTGAAAAAGCTGGGTATCGGCGAGGATGACAAGGTCGGTCTGGTAATGCCTAACAGCATTGAATGGTTCATCGCTTTCTGGTCGGCAGTAAGAATAGGCGCACAGCCTGTTCCTATGGACCCACAGAGCGGTTCACTGGAGCTTTCCAGACTTATCCCTGCAACTACAGTAAAGGTAATATTCGCATCGGAAAAATACAGAACAAACAACATCCTCAGTGCAGTAAGCGCTCTCGTTCCCGAGCAGTTCCCATTGAAAAAGGTGGTATGCTTCGCTGAGGAAAGCGCACTCCCGCAGAATGACTGCTACATCACAGCAGAGAAGTTCGCAGCAGAATTCGGCGAAAAGGAATGTGAGATATATCAGCCTGAGTACCTCCACACCATGTCACTTGCCTGCACATCGGGCAGCACAGGTACTCCTAAGATACTCTCAGTTCCCTCGGGCGGATTTCTTTCCACACAGAAGGATATGGGCGACTATCTTGAATTTACATCCAACGATGTTATGATGCTGGGTATGACACTCTACCATCAGGGCGGCTTCGGTATGGGTCAGCAGATGGCTCTCAAGGGCGGCACTATGATGTATCAGCCCCAGTTCAACCCTGTTGAGTTCCTTGAAACTGTTCAGAAGTACAAGGTAAACGTTATCCAGCTCACATCCACACTGGCAAAGGTGCTCCTTTCAACACCTGATTTCGACAAGTACGACCTTTCAAGCGTTCGTGCCTGCTATTTCGCAGGTGAGGTGCTTCCAAAGGAAATTGCAGATACTTTCGTTGAAAAGCTGGGTATCAGAGTTATCAACGTTATCGGTTCTTCCGAGACCTGCACTATGGTAGTATGGGACTCCGCAAGAGATGCAGGCACAGACCCCAGTGACTTCCGCAAGCTGAGCTTCACCGATGTAAAGGTAATAGACGCACAGCATAATGAAGTTGCAGAGGGCGAGGTAGGCGAGCTGTGTGTATACACAGACGGCGTTATCACCGATTATTTCGGCAATCCCGAGCTTTCCGCAGAGAAGATACTCACCGACGAGCAGGGACGCAGATG
>JAFVBU010000049.1 GCA_017479805.1 Ruminococcus sp. | reverse complement strand
TGTCGAAAAAGTCCGTTTTTATGTAAGAAACAGCACGGGCGCACGGAATGCGCCCCTACAATTTGTTCATGTTAAATTTAATGTTACTCTCGGAGCGATGTGAGCAGCGCCCCCTACATTCTCAATTCTCAATTTCTGATACCTGACACCTAAAAACTAAGCACTCATACACTTATACACTTATACGCTTTCTAACGCAAAAAATAACTTGCATTTACCTAAAGAGTATGATATAATAAGTTGTAAGTGTGCATTTTTGCACATATTAACTAAATTAATGAAAAGAGGAAATAAAATGCCTGCTAATATTGTTGTAGGAACTCAGTGGGGAGACGAGGGTAAAGGTAAGATAATAGATATCATCTCCTCCCGTGCAGATGTTGTTGTTCGTTCACAGGGCGGTAACAACGCAGGTCATACTGTCGTAAACAATGGTGAGGTCTATAAGCTCCACCTCATCCCTTCGGGTATTCTCTATCCGAATACTCTTTGCCTTATCGGTGCAGGTGTGGTTCTTGACCCTAAGGACTTCATCGGCGAGCTGGACAGCCTTGCTGAAAGAGGCATAAAGACTGAGGGTCACCTTAAAATCGACCCGCGTGCTCACATCGTAATGCCGTGGCATATCGCTCTCGACGGTCTCTCAGAGGCTTTCAGAGGCGGTAAGGATATCGGTACTACCAAGAGAGGTATAGGCCCTACTTATATGGATAAATACGAGCGCTGCGGAATCAGGATGTACGACCTTGTTCATCCCGAGGTGCTGGCTGAAAAGATTCAGTCTACAGGCAAGCTCAAAAACGAGATAATCACTAAGGTATACGGCGGTGAGGCTTTCGACCTTGACGCTGTTACCAAGGAATACACAGAGTACGGCAAGAGACTTCTCCCGTACATGGACGATGTTTCCGTTCTCACATTCGAGGCTCACAAGGCCGGAAAGACCATCATGTTTGAGGGTGCTCAGGCTACTCTCCTTGATATCGACTTCGGTACATACCCCTATGTTACTTCTTCACACCCCCTTTCAGCAGGTGTGTGCGTTGGTACAGGCGTAGGACCAAAGGTCATCACAAACATTATCGGTGTTGCCAAGGCTTACACTACCCGTGTAGGCAAGGGACCTTTCCCAACAGAGCTTGATGACGAGATCGGCGACCAGATCAGAAACGTAGGCGGCGAGTTCGGTACTACCACTGGCAGACCGAGAAGAACAGGCTGGTTCGATGCAGTTATCGTCCGCCATTCGGTAAGAGTAAACGGTCTTGACAGCCTTGCTATCAACAAGCTGGATACTCTCGCTAATATCCCTACTCTTAAAGTTTGCGTAGCTTACAAGAAGCCCGACGGAACAGTTACAGAGAATTTCCCTGCAACTCTTGAGGAGCTTGAGGGCTGCACACCTGTTTACGAGGAATTCGAGGGCTTTACCGAGGACGTTTCCAAGTGCAGGAGCTTTGACGAGCTTCCTGAGAAGTGCAAGAAGTACATCGCAAGACTTGAAGAACTGGTAGGCTGCCACGTAAGCATGGTAGGTATCGGTCCTGACAGAGCACAGATACTCGAAAGATAAGTTTTTCAGGTATCAGAAGGCAGGGGCGGCGTTCCGCCGCCCGTGCCGTACACATACAAATTATAAATTCGTAACCAGATAAAGTAAAAGCGTGCGAAAGCAGACTGACCGTCCCGCAGAGAGTGAACGAGCTTGCGAGTGGGAGCGTGAGTGTGGTTGAGCTGACGCCAGCTCAGAGAGGAGTGAACCATATGACGATGAAAAAGAGACTTGCAGCGGCTGTTATGGCGGCGGCTATGGCTTTCAGTGCCGTTCCGATATGCGCCCATGCCGCAGAGACAACAGTGAGCATTACCGAGACAACTGTCAGTGCACCTATCAGGTATACGTATTTCGATACCGTTGCCGAAGCAGGTGCGTATGTCCGTCAGGAGCTGAAAAAGCATACCGACGAAATGCACATAAGACTTTCCTCAAAGGTAAAGTCAAGCGATGTATTCAACGATATCCTTTCGGAAGCCCTGAAAGAAACAGGCGAGCCTACAGAGGGCGACTTCCTTAGACTTACTATCGAGGGCTACAAGGTAGGACAGGGCAGCTTTGACGGTGACCCATGCGTTGACATGATAATGCGCTACAATTCAACTCTCGAACAGGACGAAGCTGCCGTGAAAAAGGCAGACGAGATCCTTGCTGAGATAATAACCGACGGCATGGACAACTATGAAAAGATCGATGCTGTGTACAAATATCTCACCGAAAATGTGGTTTACTCCGAAGTTCGGACAGATGAGGTGTTCACCGCTTACGGCGCACTTCTGAACAACGACTGCGTTTGTCAGGGCTTTATACAGTCACTGTACCTTATGCTGAGAAGCGTCGGTGTGAGCTGCCGTGCTGTTATGGGCAACGAAAACAGCCATGTATGGGCTATTGCAGAGGTAGAGGGCAAATACTACTACCTTGACCCCACATGGGACTCGGGCTTCAAGGGCAGCCGACGGCTGTTCTTCCTTAAAGGCATAAACGATTTTGACGAATATTTAGCCGAGGGCGGACACACCGCAGGCTCGGGCGATCCTGTGAATATAGCCTTTGTCCCCGACTGCACCGTTGAAGCCTTTCTCCCCGATTATCCCATATCTGAGACAAAGTATATCCGTGAGACCTATCTTGCAGGAGATATAAACAATGATATGGTGATAGATATATTCGACCTTATATCGGCAAAACAGGCGCTTATCGCAGGCTTTAAGAGCAGTGCGGCAAAAAGAGCGGCTGATACCGACGGCGACGGCACTTTTGCCGTTAACGACGTAGTGCTGATACAGAAATTCGTGCAGGGCAGCATAAGCAGCTTCACGGCTGAAAAGTGATGAGGTGCGGATTTGTTTAAGAAAAGGATACTATCTGCGCTGACAGCGGCGGTAACTGCTTTTTCTGCGGTTTCTGCCATGCCTGTTCACGGTGACGGCTTTGAGCCCGTATTCTGCGGTGTTATCCCTGTTTCGGAATATCCGCTGTCTGCGGTCAGGGTCAATGCGGTTTCTGCTGATGAGGCAGTGGCTTATATAAGGGATCGTCTGAAAAACAGGGTCTACGAATTCAATGTGTCCATACCGTCAGGCGGCTGGTCGGACGGCAAGACGGCAACACTTGACATTCTGGCAAGGGCTTTCTATGAGACAGAAAACTGCGACGAGGGCGACTATCTCCGCTTTGCACTGAAAAGCTACAGATACGGCTATGAGGAATCATGGGGACAGTATACTGCTTATTACAGAATGACCTATTATTCCACATCCGAGGACGAGCAGGCTGTTGAAAAAGCGGCTGAAAAAGTACTGGCTGACCTTGCGCTTGACGGAAAGTCGGACTATGAGAAAATACGCTCCATCTACGATTTTGTGTCGGAAAATGCTGTTTACTCCGAGGATATCGAGAGAAGCAGCAGGATATTCACGGCTTACGGCGCTCTCATCGAAAAGGAGTGCGTCTGTCAGGGCTATTCCCTGCTTCTGTACCGTCTGCTGAAAAGCGTCGGAGTGGACTGTCGAATAATCTCCGGCATCTCAAACGGCGAGAGACACACATGGAATATGGTGAAGCTGGGAAGCAGATACTATCTGCTCGACCCTACGTGGGATGCGGAGCTGGGCGGTATCAATGGCAGCTTTTTTCTCCGTGGCTCGGCAGATTTCGACAAAACGGGCGACATAAACAAGCACATTCCTGTTTACGAATATGAGGATATTTTCCCCGATTATAATTCTGCTGATTTCAAGCTGAAATATCCGCAGGCTCAGAAGCGCTTCATTTTCGGAGATGCTAACAAT
>JAFVBU010000048.1 GCA_017479805.1 Ruminococcus sp. | reverse complement strand
TTTCTGTGGAGCTTCTTAGGCTGATATGTTCTTTTCATATTCAGTTCCTCCTCTCTGCGAATATATAATAGAGTCTCACGACTCCTGTTAAGCAAAAATAGTATACAGACAAACTGTCCGCATTACACTAAAACATTATATATGAAAAATCTCCTCCTGTCAAGCAGTTTGAGAAAAATTGTGTAATTTCACAATAATGGAGTTTCTTTTTTGGCTTGTTTTTAGTGTATGAGTGTATATGAGTGTATAAGTGTATGAGTGTATTAGTGATTAGTTTTTAGGTATCGGGTGTCAGGAATTGAGAATTGAGAATGTAGAATTGAGAATTTGTAGGGGGGCGATGCCCACATCGCCCCACCGAATTTAATATTTTCATCGTTATCCACATTGCCATGTAGGGGCGCATTCCGTGCGCCCGTCCCTTACACAAAAATTTACGGCTGCTATTTGTAGGGGAGGGTGCCCTCGCCCTCCCGAGGATAACAATGCGACCGACGGGCGGATGATATCCGCCCCTACATTTCCCCTGTTCCACATTGCCGTGTAGGGAACGCCGCCCTCGACGTCCCACCGTTTATCTCATTGTTGTTCAAGGGCTGCCAAAGGCAGCCCCTACAAATTCTCAATTCTACATTCTCAATTCTCAATTTCTAACACCTGATATCTGACACCTAAAAAAACTAATCACTAATCACTAATACACCTATACACTATCAACTAACATAAGTTCAACACTCCGTCAACAGCCTTGAAAGTGTTGAAAGGGGATGTTGAAAAATAGGAAAACTGTGTTTAAAATCCGCCGCCTCAGAAGTTTTCAACAGCCGTTTGTGCTTGATATAAGTACCATTCCAACATTTTTTCAAGATTTGAACTGTGAATTCCACACAGTTTTCAACAATGTGTCAATTTACGTGTGGAAACAGTCTGCAATTTCTATTTCTTCAACAAAGAAAAGCCCTTGCAAAAGTTGAAAGTTTGTGGTATAATGTACTTACATATTATTATAAGAGAGTATTTATGCAATTTTATAAAACATTTGTGCAGATGTTTTCGTCTGCACTGACAGCGTGCGCCCATTTGGAGGGATCATGTGCTCTCAATTATCAACATTCTTTCGGAGGTAAAATATGAATTCATTTGAGGAAGTTTTCACAAGCGTAAAAAAATACTGCCTCGAGAACGGAAAAATACCTGAGATCGGCCTTAATACATGGATAGAGCCGCTTCTGCCCGTCAGCTTCAACGGCTCCGACGCAATTTTCAAGGTCGAGACCGAATTCCAGAAAAATATCGTTATGACCACCTACAACGATATTCTCAAAGACGCTTTTTTCAATGTTCTCGGTCTTAAAGTCAACATAATCATCGAGGTGGAGACAAACGAGCCCGAAAAGCCCAATATTCCCACAGATGCCGAGCTTGAAATGAAGCATCAGGAGCTTGAACAGTCCTATAAATTCGCAAACTACGACTACACCTTTGATACATTCATCGAGGGACGCTCCAATGAGTTCGCCCTTGCGTGCAGTAAGTCCGTTGCGAAAAACTGCGGAGAAAAGGCAGTTCCCGACTATAACCCGCTGTTCATATACGGCCCATCGGGTATGGGTAAGACCCACCTGATAACAGCCATCGCCAACGAGGTAAGAAAAAATCACCCCGACTTCAATATCGTCTATGTTACCAGTGAAGCATTCGGCGGAGAGCTTATCAATGCCCTGAACAATACGGGAAATATCGACGACTTCCACGAAAAGTACAGAAATGCCGATATCCTCCTCATCGACGATATCCAGTTCTTCTCGGGAAAAGAGCGTATGCAGGAGGAATTCTTCCATACCTTCTACACTCTCCATCAGGAGGGCAGACAGATCGTCATCACCTCCGATAAGCCACCAAAGGAACTGCTCACCCTTGAAGAAAGGCTCCGTACCCGTTTCGAGGGTGGACTTATCGCCGATATCTCAGCCCCCGACTACGAAACAAGACTTGCCATCATCAACAGAAAATCCGAGCTTTTAGAGCTGAAAATGCCCAGCGAGGTGGCTGAATTCATGGCAAACCGCCTGAAATCCAACATCCGTCAGCTTGAGGGCGCAGTTGTCCGCCTTAAAGCGCTGAACCACTTCGCAGGCAGCCCCATCACCATTTCTATGGCTCAGAGCGTCATCCGTGACGTACTTACGGACGAGCAGCCCATCCCGATAACCGTTGAGAAGATAATCTCCGAGGTATCCACCGTTTACGGCGTTTCTCCCGAGGATCTGCGCTCAAACAAGCGTTCCGCACAGATCTCCATTGCCCGTAAGGTAGCTATCTACGTTGTAAGAGAGATCACACAGATGCCCCTCGCTTCCATCGGTACGGAATTCGGCGGCAGAGACCATTCTACCATAGTTTACTCGGTAACAAGCGTATCCGAGGCTATGGAAAAAGACCCCAACCTCAAAAATCTCGTTCAGGACATCATCAAGAACATCAAGGACAAGAGCAAGGTCTGAGCAGAAACAGCACCTTGAATTTCCCAACAAATTTCACAGCTTTCCCCAATTTGACTGTAAAGCTGCCCTGTCAGCCGACAATTGAATTTCAACAGTGAATTATGGAAAGACCGTTTAAAAACGATCTTCTCCACAGAGTTTTCAACACTGTGTTTAAAACTCTGTGGAGAGAATTTTTTGACACAATTATCCGCTATACAGCGAGTAATACTAACATCAGAGAAGTTGAAAACATCCCATTTCAACAGCTGTAACTTTTCAACACTCAACAGCTTCTTGAAATGTGAAATGATAAATTCTTAAAAAAATTCCAACTCAACAGATTCTTTAACATTCCACAAACAATGCGTCCACAATTCTCAACCTTTTCGACACTGAAAAACGCCCCGAAAGATCATTTCACAATTCTCCAAAATTTCACAACACACCCATGTGGACGATTTTTCCACGGTATCACGTGGAAAAACAGTCATTTCAACTTTTCTACCGCCCCAACAACAACAACAAATAAATTATTCTTATCTTACTTAGTTTTAAATAAATTCTTATCTTAGCTTTGCTTTGAAAATTTTTCTTAGCTTAACTTAGCTTACACTGTGCAGGCGAAAGCGGTGTGGAAAAACTGCAAGCCTGCCGCAAGGAGTAATTACCAATGAAGTTTATATGTAACAAAACAGAACTCAGTGAAGCAGTATCAAATGTTTCACGTGCAGTTTCACAGAAATCGACTATACCTGCATTAGAGGGTATAAAAGTAAAAATATCTGACGGAAACGTAGAGCTTACAGGCTATAACCTTGAAATGGGTATCAGGACTACCATTCAGGCTACTACTGACGGAAACGGCGAATTTGTCGTAAATGCAAGACTTTTCAGCGAATTCACAAGACGTATGTCAGGTGACGATATCACCTTTGATATAGATGAAAGTCTCGTTATCAATATGTCATGCTCAGCTACAGAGTGCAGCTTCTCGGCAATGTCAGCTAACGAATTCCCTGAATTACCGATGGTAGACAGGACAAGGAGCTTTTCCGTAAAGCAGAATATCCTCAAATCCATGATAAATATGACCAGCTATGCAGCTTCTCTCAATGAGAGCAAGCCCGTGCTGACTGGCGAACTTTTCGACATAGAAAACGGCAGTTTCAACATGGTAGCTATCGACGGCTTCCGCCTTGCTATCAGGGGCGAGAATACCGACTGCACCGAGAAATACCACTTTGTAGTGCCGAAAAAGGCTCTCCTTGAGGTTTCAACACTTATTAAGGACGATGCAGAAAAGGAATGTGTGATATTCACCAACGACCGCCATATCATCTTTGAGATAGGCAGCGTGTTCGTTATATCCAGACTTTTAGAGGGAGCTTTCCACAATTACAAGCTGAGCATCCCTGCCGACTTCAAGACAGAGGTCATAATAAATAAAAGAGATCTTTCCAATTCTCTTGAACGCTGCTCACTGCTCATCGACGACAAGAACAAGTCCCCTATCCGCTGTGAAGTGGGCAACGGCGTAGTTAAGATAAGCTGCCGCACCGGAATAGGCAAGATAAACGACGCTATATCTGCCGATATTTCGGGAGAAGCTGTAACTATCGGCTTCAACAACAAGCTCATACTCGAAGCACTGAGAGCCGCAGAGGGCGACAAGGTGCGTATCCGTTTCAACGGCGCAATGAAGGTAATAGAGATACTCCCCCTCGAGGGCGAGAGCTTCATATTCCTCATTATGCCCATCCAGCTCAAAGGATAAGAATTGAGAATGCAGAATTGAGAATTGAGAATTATGGTGTCAGCTTCGCTGACAGATCAAAATTTTGTGAACGGAGCAAGCACATTCATTCTCAATTCTCAATTAGAAAAAGAAGGTGGAGTCTATGGCAGAAAAAATAAAGATCAGCACCGAGTTCATCAAGCTGGACGCTCTGCTTAAATTTGCGTCCCTTGTGGGTACGGGCGGCGAGGCAAAGGCTCGCATACAGGACGGCGAAGTCCTCGTAAACGGCGAGGTATGCACCATGCGTGGCCAAAAGATACGCCCGGGTGACACCGTTACCATCGATGACAAAGAGGTAACTGTAGAGTGATAGTCACCTACGCTGAAATAGACGGTTTCAAGAATCTTTCGGGAGTTTCTTTCGCTCCCGACCCCAAATACAACGTTATTGTCGGCGCAAACGCTCAGGGCAAGACCAATCTCCTTGAAGCGATGTGGATACTCTCAGGCTGCAAGAGCTTCCGTGGCTCTAAGGAAAAGGACTATATCAGCCTTGACGGGCAGAAAATGTCCTCGGCTGTGAAGATACAGGACAGCGTGAGAGAGCAGAAAATAACCTTTGAAATGACAAAGGGAACAAATTCCCAGAAGCTGATACACCTCAACGGCGTAAAACAGCGTGGCACAAGAGCACTTTTCGATGTGTTCAAGTGCATAGCATTCATCCCCGACGATACCGATATCATCAAAGGCTCGCCCGAAAAAAGGCGCAGCTTCATAGATATGGCGGCTTCACAGCTCAACCCTGTGTTCGTCATGCATCTGAACAAGAACAATGCCATAATGAACCAGCGCAATGCACTTCTGAAAGAGATATCTCAGAAAAATGCGCCTGCGGATGTCCTTGAAATATGGGACAGGCAGGCTGCTAAGGAGGGAGCGCTCATATCATGGATGAGGAGCGAGTATATCTCAAGGATCAACGAAATATGCGGACGCCTTTACCGTACCATATCGGGAGGCGCAGAGGAGCTTACGCTGGAATACAAGTCAAACGTCTACAAGCCCGAGGACTTTGAGAAGCCCTGCGGAGAGGAAGCAGAGGAGCAGTACTACCGTAAGCTGCGTGAAACAGCGGAATATGACATACGCACGGGCAGCACTCATTCGGGAGTGAACCGTGACGAGGTAGCTATAAAGATAAACGGAGTAAGTGCCCGTGATTTCGGCTCTCAGGGACAGATAAAGAGCGCCGCACTGGTCATGAAGCTGGCGCAGGCGGAGATATACATGAAAAAGTCAAAGGATGCGCCTGTGGTGTTCCTTGACGACGTAATGGGCGAGCTTGACGAGAACAGGCAGAGGTTCGTGTTTGACATGATAAAAGATATGCAGGTGTTCGTCACCACTCCAAACGAAAATGCGCTTCTTCCCGAAATAAAGGGAAAGATACTGCGTATCAGCGGAGGCAGGATAACGGAGGAACAGGATGTATCTGCACATAGGGAATGATTATTCCGTAGATTCGAGGGATATCATCGGGATATTCGATATCGAGAACACCACAGTAGAGAAGTGCACGAAGCTGCTTCTGGAAAGGGCAGAAAAGGAGCACAAATGCGTCTACACCACCTATGATATGCCCAAGAGCTTCATCATAACCGCAAAAAAGGGCAAAGAGCGTGTTTACATATCCCAATTATCCGCAGCAACGCTGAAAAAGCGCCTTGCCGCAGGCGGAGGATTTTGATTTGATTCGTAATTGGAATGGAAAAATCGACACGAAAATATATCAGATTGGTAAATTATGATTATTCGTCAAATGGGTTATATTTTATAACCATATGTACCCGAGACAGAGTGCATTATTTTTCGAGAATAACGGAAGACCAACAATTTGTAGGGGCGGATATCATCCGCCCGATAGTAACGTTAACAGAAATTGGAAAAATATTGGATTTTTCAATAAATGACGTAAAAAATCATTATGATAATGTTGATGTTGTGAAATATTGTATAATGCCGGATCATGTTCATTTGATTATTTCAATTATGAATGATGTAATGAATGAAAATGGCGGGCGGATGATATCCGCCCCTACAGTTTCCACAATAATTGGTTCATTGAAAAGATTTGTTTCAAAAACAACAGGCATTTCATTATGGCAAAAATCCTTCCACGACCACATAATCCGCTCCGAGAAGGAATTCCTTGAAATTTGCGGATATATCGACAACAACCCCATTAATTGGGTAAACCATATATACAACCAGAATTTTTGGAGGTAGATCATGAGTCAGCAGAATAATAACAATTATGACGAGAATGACATACAGGTCTTAGAGGGACTTGAAGCGGTGCGGAAGCGCCCCGGTATGTACATCGGCTCAACAGGTAAGGGCGGTCTGCATCATCTTGTCTATGAGATCGTTGACAACTCCATCGACGAAGCCCTTGCAGGCTTTTGTACCGAGATAACCGTTGAGATACTGGAGGGCGATATCATCCGTGTATCCGACAACGGACGAGGCATCCCCGTAGGTATCCACCCAAAGGAGGGCATATCTGCGGCTACAGTCGTGTATACCAGACTACACGCAGGCGGTAAATTCGGCGGCGGCGGCTACAAGGTGTCAGGCGGTCTCCACGGTGTCGGTGCGTCTGTAGTAAATGCCCTTTCGGAATGGCTGGAGCTTACCGTAAAGGACGGCGAGCACGTTTACTTCCAGCGCTTTGAGCGTGGACACTACGACGAGGAGCTGAAAATAATCGGCGATACTGCCGAAACAGGCACAAGCGTAATGTTCAAGGCAGACGGCGAGATCTTCGAGCAGACAGTCTATGACTATGATACTCTCCTGACCAGACTGCGTGAACAGGCTTTCCTCAACGCAGGCATAAAGATAGTTTTCACCGATAAGCGTAATTCCGAGGAAATAAAGGGTGAAACTCTCCACTACGAGGGCGGTATCCGTCAGTTCGTCGATCATATCCATCAGACCAGAGGTCTTGAAGCGCTGGGCGACGAGGTCATCTACGTTTCGGGCACTCAGGGCGACTCCTTTGCCGAGATAGCAATGCAGTACAACGACAGCTACAATGAGGTAGTCCTCTCCTTTGCCAACAACATCCACACAAAGGACGGCGGCTCACACGAAACAGGCTTCAAGAATGCCCTTGTTAAGGTAATTAACGAGTACGGCAAGAAGTTCGGCAAGTTCAAGGAAAAGGAATCCACCAAAAAGGGCAAGGACGCTCCGAAAAAGGAGATAGAGAGCCTGAAGCGTGAGGACGTTATGGAGGGTCTGACCGCTATAATCTCCGTCAAGCTGACCGAGTGCGAGTTCGAGGGACAGACAAAGGGACGTCTGGGAAATCCCGAAGTAAAGCCATTTGTCGAGAAGCTGGTCACTGAGAAGCTCATGAACTTCTTGGAGGAGAACCCCGAGACTGCAAATATCATATTCGAGAAGTGCCTCTCCGCCTACAGAGCGAGAGAAGCCGCTAAGCGTGCAAGAGAAGCCGAGCGCAAGAAGAATGCATTCGGAAACGCTTCAATGCCCGAAAAATTAGCTGACTGCTCCGAGCGTGACAACCGCTACACCGAAATATACATCGTCGAGGGAGATTCTGCGGGCGGTTCTGCAAAGCAGGGACGTGACCGCCGCTATCAGGCTATCCTCGCTCTCTGGGGCAAGATGCTCAACGTTGAGAAAGCCCGTGTTGACCGAATTTACGGCAACGATAAGCTCGCCCCCGTTGTTACCGCTCTCGGTACGGGCATAGGCGAGGACTTCGACATTGAAAAGCTCCGCTACGGCAAGGTCATAATCATGGCAGATGCCGATGTTGACGGTATGCACATCCGCACACTTCTGCTCACATTCTTCTTCCGCTATATGAGACCCCTCATCACCAACGGAAACGTATATATCGCCCAGCCGCCGCTTTTCAGAGTTGAGCGCAAAAAGCAGGTAAGATACGCATTCTCCGATGAGGAGAGAGATCAGTATATCGCCGAGCTTTCCGAGGAAGGCAAGTACAGCGATGTAGCAGTACAGCGCTACAAAGGTCTTGGTGAGATGGACCCCGAACAGCTCTGGGAGACCACAATGGACCCCGAGCACCGTACAATAGTTAAAATATCTATGGAAGATGCTTTGAAGGCAGACGAGGTGTTCACTATCCTCATGGGCGACAAGGTAGAGCCGAGAAGGCTGTTTATCGAGAAAAATGCTAAGTTTGCCCAGAATCTGGACGTATAAGGAGCGCCGATGGAAGAAAACTATGAGCTGAAAAAAGAATACACCATCCCCTACGACCTTTTCCGTGAAGCCTACCGTGACTATCAGAAGCTGTATGTATTCACGAAAAGCCGCATAAAAACAGTTTTATTCGCTGTATTGGCACTGGCTGTGCTTATCATAGGTACGACAGTATTCGATGATTCGGGGGTAAAGGTGAAATACATCTTCTATCTGCTTTTCATGGGCTTAAGTGCCCTTTCATACAAAAGCTGGAATGACCCCAACAAAATGCGTGACAGTCTGGTCAAGTCCGTTCAGGCGCTTGGCGAGCCTGTGTACAGTATAGGCATAGGCGGCGGTCATGTGGATATATGGACAGTTTCCGACGACAGCTCCACCGATGTTGAGACCGATGAGCCTGCGGAGGAGATAGACGACCCATTGCCCGAAAAGACAAGGCTGACGGTAACAGAGAAATTTCAGCTTCACGAATATGAAAATTATTTTCTCATAGTCCCCGACGAGACTATGCTCTATGTACTGCCGAAAAAAGGATTCAGCGAGAGCGAGCTTCAGACTGTCAGAGCTATTGCAGGATGAAACTGCCGCCGGGACTATCAGAACAGAAAATTAAGGCAAAACATTTGCCTATAAAAAATAGGGAATAAAAGAGCGGCGAAGCACAGATTTACGGCTGTTTCGCAAATACTCCCCTCGGCTTGACCGACGATATTACTTCCCTGATTCATTAAAGCCTACTCTTTAGGAGGAAAAAATGTTATACAACGACAATTCCAAGGTAATTAATTCCGAGCTTGTTGACGAGATGCAGAACTCTATGCTCAACTACGCTATGTCGGTAATTGTTTCCCGTGCGCTCCCCGATGTAAGGGACGGTCTCAAGCCTGTGCACAGACGTATACTGTACACTCTCCATGAGAACGGACTTACTCCAGATAAGGCGTACCGTAAATGTGCCGATACAGTCGGTGCTGTGCTGGGTAGATATCATCCTCACGGCGACGCTTCGGTATACGATGCACTGGTAAGACTTGCTCAGGACTTCTCAATGCGCTATAAGCTGGTTGACGGTCACGGAAACTTCGGTTCCATCGACGGCGACCCGCCTGCTGCTTACCGTTACACCGAGGCTAAAATGGCTAAGCTGACGCTGGATATGCTAACCGATATCAACAAGGAAACTGTTGACTTCGCACCGAACTACGACGACCGTCTGAAAGAGCCTGTTGTACTCCCGTCAAGATTCCCGAATCTTCTTGTAAACGGCTCTGTGGGCATCGCAGTTGGTATGGCTACCAATATACCTCCCCACAATTTGGGCGAGGTCATAGACGCTCTGAAGCTCCTTATCGAGGACCCCGACTGCACCCTTGAACAGCTCATGGAGTACATAAAGGGACCCGACTTCCCAACAGGCGGTATAATCATGGGCAGAGCAGGCATACGTGCCGCTTATGCTACAGGACGAGGAAAGATAATCCTCAGAAGCCGCACACATTTCGAGGAGATAAAGGGCAGAAACTGCATCATCATCGACGAGATACCGTTCATGCTCCGTAAGGAGAGACTGCTCAAAAGCATAAGCCTGCTTGTAAAGGAGAAGCGTATCGAGGGCATTTACGACCTCCGTGACGAGTCCGACAAGGAAGGTATGCGTGTAGTTATCGAGCTGAAAAAGGACGCATCGCAGGAAATAGTGCTGAACAAGCTGTTCGCACTGACACAGTTGCAGGATTCCATCGGTATCATCATGCTTGCCCTTGTAAACGGCGAGCCTAAGATACTGACATTGAAGCAGATGCTCCAGCATTACCTCGATTTCCAAGTCGATGTTATCCAGAGAAGAACACGCTTCGACCTGAGAAAAGCTCTCGAAAGAGCGCATATCCTACAGGGCTTCGTCCTTGCCGCAGACCATATCGACGAGGTAATTGCCATCATCCGTTCAAGTGCGACCGTTCAGGAGGCAAAGGAGCGCATGATAGAGCGCTTCAAGGACGTTGATATGTCCGCACTCCTTGACAGGGCACAGTATGACCTTTCGGGACTCCATCTCGAGGATCAGAAGGGACTTTCCGATGAACAGGCTGAGGCTATCGTTCAGATGCGCTTAGGACAGCTCACAGGTCTGGAAAGACAGAAGATAACCGACGAGCTGTACGGACTTCTCACCAAGATATCGGACTTTGAGGATATCCTTGCAGACGTTAACAGAGTATATCAGATAATCATTGAGGATCTGGACAAGATACGCAAGAAGTTCAGCGACGACCGCCGCACAAGCATTGAGAACGTCAGCGGTGAAGTTGATATCGAGGACCTCATCCCACAGGAGGAGTGCGTGGTAACTCTCACAAACAACGGCTATATCAAGCGTATGCCGCTGACAGAGTACAAGACACAGCACCGTGGCGGACGAGGAATCACAGGTATGAAACAGCGTGAGGAGGACTTCGTGGAGGAAATGTTCATCTGCGGAAGCCATGACAATATCCTGTTCATATCCAACAAGGGGATAATGTACAAGCTGAAATGCTATGAGATACCAGACGGCTCAAAGGCATCCAGAGGCTTTAACCTCATAAATCTCCTTCCCCTTACAGAGGGC
>JAFVBU010000047.1 GCA_017479805.1 Ruminococcus sp. | reverse complement strand
GGGGGATGTTATCTCCCTTGCGGAGGGTGAACGAGGGAGGCAGAGCCTCCCTAACAAAGCAGTCAGTCCAGCGTAGCTTGGACTGACGGACGCCCCGTAAGAAATAACGGTCAAGCCGATGGGAGTAACCTCCACTATCAACGGCTTGACCGTTTGTTGCATTTTCACGTCCGTAAGACGTGGCTTTGCCCGTCTTACTGCTTTGTTAGGGGGACGCTGTCCCCCTCGTTCACCCTCTGCCAGAGAGGTCTACACCTCTCTGGACTCTGGTATTATTAGCGGCTACGCCGCTTTTTTATTTTTGCTTTAATCCGTCAGAATTTCTATAATAAACCACGCAAACTTCTGCGCCTGTTCATCAAAACTCATTCCCACGCCCACCTTTTTCAGTTCAGGCTCAGTCAGAATACCATAATCCTCAATAGGAGTAAACTTACTGAAAACCTCCTCAGCGCTCTCCGCACTGCTGTTCCATGCACAGCAAGCTCTGCTATACTTCACATGATTAGCCGAAAGCACGGCATAAAGGTCATCGTCCTCATAGGTATCGCCGTTCAGCTTAGAAAGCATAGCGTATGCGGAATTTTCAAGGTCGGGGTCGCTGATAAGCTCAGACAGTCCCGAAGCGGTTCGGGTGGCGTTGATTTTGTCAATGAGTGCATAACGCTCCCTTGCGGCAAGGTCGTTTATGAGCGGTGTCTTATCGACTGAGCCCTCACGGTAGGAATTGAGCTTGTCAGCCATAGTCAGCACACCGTTTTCGCCTGTGTACTGACCGCTTTCCTTAGCCTGATTGAATAAAGCAGTTGCACAGGTGATACGCATTTCGTTGTACGAAGCTGCCGACGATTCGCCGCAGTATTTCTTGATATCCTCGAAATTCGGGTCAATGATATCAAGCACACCTGCATAATTCTGGTTGCCTATCTCCGCCATGAGGTAAGACTGGAATTCACTGTCCACATCGGCAAGCAGATTTTTGTTGTCGGACAGCTTGCCGTACTCAGCCGCAAGCTGCAAAGCGCCATTCTCACCGAGATAATTTTGCGCCGAACGCTGTATTTCCAGCCATTCCGAGAAATAGGTCTTTTCCCAATTGTCGATCTTGTCGAGCAGTGACTTATCCTTTGTCTCAGCCTTTAATTTTTCGGCTGCGCTTATTATTTCGGCGTATTTTCCCTCGTTAGCCAGCTTGACCAGTCCGTTTGCCATTGATTCTGACACAGATTTGAACTTTTCGTCTTTCAGCTTGGCAGTTTCGGGAGTGTCGTCGGGGAGAGCGCTGTAGTACTCTAAAGCCTTGTCGTATTTGCCCTCAGACAGCGCCATATCGCCGTTGTTGATGGAATTTATACATGAGCTTGCCGCTGAGACAAGCTGAGTATATTTATCGCCTTTAAGCTCGGCAAACTGGTTTATAGTGGACTCAGCCTTGCCGAAAGCCATTTCTCCGCTGAGAAAATCAGCTTCCGCACCGTTTACTATCTCCGTTATGTCATTGGAAATTTCCTCATTCTCAGCCAGTTTGCTGTATTTATTGATAAGGGTGACAGCTTTGTCGTACTTTCCCTTTTTGAGATACGACCTGACGGTGCTGCCGCCGAAAAGTCCCGCAAGGAACATTACGAGAATGACGACCTGCAAGACGGCTGTCCCCATAAGAATGAAATGCTTTGGTTTAAGTTTGTTCATAATTCAGCTCATTTCTTTCTATAGGCTTTTTCGGTCATACAGTGGTATTGATATAGAAAGCTATCCCCGCAATACCGCCGAGTATCGCCGTTACCAGCAATACTGTCCCGAAAATATTCATTTTCCCTTTTTTCATTTTATCAGTCTCATCGGGAGGCGGCGCAGGCTCGGGATCCTCCGACCTGTCATTGATAGCATCGAGTATCAATTGCTCCATATCTCCCTCAAAGGCATTTTTTCTCATGTTTCTCATATTTCACCTGCTGTTACAGCAGTAATATCCTGCCGAGTATATTTGCGGCAAGCAGCAGCACGTTCACAGCGACGAGGGCTGTAGTCAGCTTATTGCTTCTTCCGCCCATACCAAAGGACTCCATAAGGTCATCTCTGCTGCCACGGACAAGAGAGGATGGAGGGTCAGACCTGATAGGGCTGGTCGGTCTTGTTATAGTTTCGGTGATACGCTCGGCAGGCTTCAATTCGGGTCTTTTTACCCCTTGTCCCTGAAAGGGCGTCTGCTGGGGCGTATTCACAGTGACCGACGCTTCATTCTTCTTAGCGTTGCAGATACAGCAGTACTGCTCATGGTCCTCGTTATAAGTTTCACATTTAGTACAGATCCACATAATTACTCCTAATCAAAATCATCAGCGATCTTCAGAGCGGATGGCTTTTTCGGGGCATTCTTCTTGGCGTAGAGACTGTCATCCTCAAGGGCTTTGATAGCCGTAAGCACCTGCCGCATGGAGGGTCTTTCCGCAGGCTGTTTTTTCAGCATATAAGCGAGAAGCACCTTGAACTTGGGCGGTATGTTTTTGTTGATGAAAAGCTCTGCGTCGTTGAGAACAGCCTCGTAGACGTAGTCGTATTCCTTGTCAAATCCCGGCATTTCGCCGCTGAGTATCTGATGGAAAACGATACCCATAGCGAAAACGTCGATCTTAGGTGTCAGGTCGGACGGCTCGTCTATCATAGCGAGAAAGGTCTCGGGAGCTAAATAGACGAAATCGCACTGCATCTCATCGCCGCTCGGGGGATCGTCTGCAATGAAGCTGGCGTCGAAATCGATGATCTTTATGGTATAATATCCCGATTTCGTCTTTTTCAGCAGCAGATTATCCAGCTTAACGTCGGCATGGACAACATTATTGTCCGCCAGCTTTGAGAAGCTGTTTGCGAGCACCTTCATAAGTATCAGCTTATGTTCCATATCGAAATAGCTGATAGCCTTGCAGTCAACGGATATCTCGTCCACCTTGTCGGTAACGAGGTAATAGTGGCTGCCGTCCCTGAAAAGGTCGATAGGGGGGACGAGGTTGCCGTTCTGTGACTTGCGGATACGCTTGTAAATAAGTTCTTTTTTAGCGAGCCAATCCTCGCACTGTTTGATCTTTTTCTGTCTTATCTCACGGCTTAGGTCGATGGAGTCAAGAGGGTAGACAGGGTTAAGGAACTCCTTGATGAAGTAGTCCTTGTCGTTTTTGCGGCAGAATCCCCATTTGGAGAAGCCGCTCTTGTTGCTGGTCATAGGCTGCAAGAGAGTATAGCTGCCGATATTGTGCGGAACGAATTCGTCCTTTTTAATAGTAATAGATAAAGTACCCACAGCTATCACCGCCTATAGTAGCTGAGTTTATAGCTGCCCCAGAGAGAGAGCAGTTCCTTTTCCGTAGTATCCTCAGTGATCCTGTTCATATATTTTTTCGTAAGATATTCAAATCTCTCCTTATAATATTTTTTACAGTCCCCATAGCTTGTAAAGCCGAACAAAGCGGCGCAGATGGCGAAATCGTCACCTGTCACGGGGCTGATGGCTTCTGAAAGCCTAATTTCCCATTTTTCGGCAGAATCAGCTTCAAGGAGGGTGCTGAGCAGGATATGCTCGAACTCCATCGGTGAGGAGAAGTAATCGAAAGCACCGTCGGTTGAAGTGATAATGATGATGGGCTTGTCGAGAATGAGAGTTTCGGAATTGATGCGAAAATCGCCGTCAGCGTGGATAACGTTGGACATTCTTCCGTCGCTTCTGAGGTTTGAAAAAGCGTCCTCGTCGGTTTTCAGGTCATCCTTAGTGACCTGACAGAGACCGTCAGCGTCAAGGAAATAGCCGCGGGAATCTCCCGCCCACAGGTATTCGCAGACCATTCTGCTGTTGTCGTTGTTTTTGATAACGGCAATAGCAGCAGTAGTTGGGAGCGACTTGAAAAGGTCGCCGCCCATCATAGCTGCGCCGTCGCTGTCAACGGCAGATTTTATCCTCTGAAAGGCTTCCTTCATCCTGCTCTGCAAATTCCGGCAGTCCGAACCATCAAAACGAAACAGCTTCTCGCCGTAAAATTCATCGGTGATGCACGCAGCGGCACGGGAGGCAATGCGTGCACCTGTTTTATTGTTTGCCTTAGGGTATTTTCTTGCGCCCATTCCTCCGCAGCCGTCGAAAACAGCGATATAGCCCACATCGGTGCTGTCAAAGGAATAGGAATAACAGTCCTCGCCAAGACCGTCCAGTTTTTCACGTTCAGCGCAAATTACCGCTGTAACGCCTTTTGTTTTTATTTTTATCTCATTCTTCTCATTTTTCATATACTGTATGCAATAGCGTCTATTATCTGCTTATAGTTAACTTCTTCAAGACCTTTTCCAGCCTCGGACATATAGTGTATAACGTTATCCCATGAATTTCTAATCTCATTCCACCATGGCAGGTCGGGAGTAAAGAGGATAAGGCGCTTTGAGTTGTAGTCCATGTAGCCCATATTGTCCTTATCGCCCCACCATTGAGTAAGCTCATTGAAATCCTTAGCCATTTTCTTCGGGTAATTCTCAGCGGACTTGCCGAATCCCAGCTCATGAGCGGGAGCGTCCGACCACACAACGATGAGCTGACGCTTTTTCAGACCCTCGGTGTTCCACTTTGAGCGGATGGCATAAGCAAGGGCTTCCAGACCGTCCTCGGGGTCGTCGCCGCCGCCGAAAGCGGTGATGGAGTTGATAGTCTCATTGAACACCTCGGTGTCCTCGGGGAGATTGAAGAAATCCGTCTTGAGCATAGCGTTTTCGCCGTCAGCAAGGTAGTCACGGAAAGTGATGACCTTGATGCGGAGCTCTTGTATTATCTTGCCCTTCTGCCCCATCATGGTCTCGATATCCTTGTGGAGATTGAGGGCATTTTTCTTAACGATATCGATAAGATCGCCCATACTGCCCGTAGCGTCAATTACGAAAACTATATCAACATTGTATTTCATTTTATAATTAGAACCCATTGTGTATCATTCCTTTCAGTCATCAAAATCGTCGGCAGCGGTAAAGTGCGGATTCATAACAGGCTTAGTGTACGAACCCTTTACCTTTATAACGAGGTTAGCAGGGGCTTTTGAGATTTTCGGCTCATGCTTTTTCTCAGCAATAGGAGCTTCTGCCTTTTTGGGAGCGGCAGGCTCTGGCTTTTTCTCAGCAACAGGAGCTTCCGCCTTTTTGGAAGCAGTCGGCTCGGGCTTCTTCTCCGCAACGGGAGCTTCTGCCTTTTTAGGAGCAGTCGGCTCTGGCTTTTTCTCCGCAACGGGAGCTTCTGTCTTTTTGGGAGCAGTCGGCTCGGGCTTTTTCTCGTCAGCCTTTTTCACGGGAACTTTGCCCTGACGTCTTAGTATCAGCGCTTCGTCGTATCTGGACGCCACACGGTTATTGCACTTGGGGCAGAAAATGGTGTCAGCCTCCAGAAATTCGCCGCAAAGGGGACAGGGTCTGCTTTTGACGATAGGAGCGTTGAGGTAGCTGTATTTCGCTGACGGAGCTTTCACAGGCTTTGGCTCTGTGTGGGCAGGCGTACCCGAGACCGCTTCTAT
>JAFVBU010000008.1 GCA_017479805.1 Ruminococcus sp. | reverse complement strand
TGAAAAGATCGAGGCTGAGATGAAGAAGATCGTCAAGGAGGGGCTGGAGCTTGAGCAGTTCGAGCTTTCACCTGATGACGCTGTTGCCAAGCTGAAAGAAATGGACGAGCCTTACAAGGTTGAGCTTTGCGAAGAACACGTTGGCAAGGGCGAGCCTATCTCATTCTACAAGCAGGGCGAGTTCACAGACCTTTGTGCAGGCCCCCATCTTATGACTACCGCTCCCGTAAAGGCATTCAAGCTGCTCTCATGTACAGGTGCTTACTGGAGAGGAAACGAGAACAATAAGATGCTCTCACGTGTATACGCTATTGCTTTCCCCAAGTCCTCTGAGCTTGACGAGTACCTGAAAATGATCGAGGAAGCTAAGCTCCGTGACCACAAGAAGCTGGGCAAGGAACTTGCTCTGTTCATGTTCGACCGTACTGCTCCGGGTATGCCTTACTGGCTCCCAAGAGGCTGGAAGCTGTTCAATGCACTTCTGGAATACTGGAGAGGTGTTCACGAGGAACACAACTATACCGAGATATCGGGCCCTGTACTTTCCAAGAAAGAGCTGTGGGTAACATCAGGTCACTGGGATCACTATCAGGACGGTATGTTCGTTATCCCATCCGAGGAGGAAAACGAGGTTTACTGTGCTAAGCCGATGAACTGCCCTAACGCTATCAAGGTATACATGAACAGACAGCGTTCATACAAGGAGCTTCCGCTTAAATTCAATCAGGTAGACGTTATCCACCGTAAGGAGAAGTCAGGCGAGCTGAACGGTCTGTTCCGTGTTCAGCAGTTCAGACAGGACGACGCTCATATCCTCGTTACTGAGGAGCAGATAGCTTCCGAAATAAATGATATCATGGATATCGCAACTGAGATGTACAACACATTCGGTCTTGAATACAAGGCAGAGCTTTCCACCCGTCCCGATGATTTCATGGGCGATATCAAGGTCTGGGACAAGGCTGAGGCTGACCTTAAAGCTATCCTCGAAGAAAAGTACGGTCCTGACGGATATGAGCTGAACGAGGGCGACGGTGCATTCTACGGTCCTAAGATAGACCTGAAAATGAAGGACGCTATCGGACGTGAATGGCAGATGGGCACTATCCAGCTCGACTTCCAGCTTCCGCTCAATTTCAGCATGAAGTACATCGCTTCCGACGGCTCGGAAAAGCAGCCTGTAATGATACACAGAGCTATATTCGGCTCATTCGAGAGATTCATCGGTATCATCACAGAACACTTCAAGGGCGCATTCCCGTTCTGGCTCTCACCAATGCAGGTTGGTATCGTTCCTATCAGAACAGAGCACAACGAGTACGCTAAAAAGGTCGCTGACCTGCTGAAGAAGAACCGTATCAGAGTTGAAGCTGACTACACCGACGACAACATGAAGAACAAGATCAGAAAGTTCAAAGACTTCAAGGATCCATACGTTGTTATCATCGGTGACAGCGAGGCTGAGAACGAGCAGGTTTCCATCAATATCAGAGGAAACAAGCAGCTCAAAAATGTACCGCTGGAAAAGTTCATCGAGATGTGTAAGACCATGAACGAGGAGCACTCTCTCGATATCATTGATACACTTTGATTTGAGTAAGCAGTAGGGGCTGATGCCCACATCAGCCCGTTCAATTGCTCTAAGATAACTAAATAAAAAGAGGGCACACTGTTTTTTAGTGTGCCCTTTGCTTTTGTCAAAAATAATTTAAAATCCCCATGTAATTGACAAAAAATGCCCCCTGTGTTATAATAACCACAGAGAGCATTGCATACAGCGGCAAGGCGGTTCAATCTTCCCTCAGAAATGGGGGTGAGCTGAAATGAGTATTCTTGAACTTTTAACACTAATGAACTTTCTACTTAATCTTGTAAATATTCTCATGGATAGCAAAAACAAAAAGAAATAACCGCCCCACTTACCCAATTGGTCGGTTATTTCTTTTTAACATAACCATGAGGGCGAACCGCTGAGCCAACAGGCTGTGCAATGCTCTCTTTATTTATATTATAGCATATTTTTATGAAATGTCAAGCATATTTTTAGGTGTCAGTTTGTAGCGCCGAGTATATCCGCCCGTGGAGTGCGTGAGAAATTGCATGAACCGTGTGTAGGGGCTGACTTTGGCAGTCCTCAAAAAACATAAAACCAGCCGTTGCCCTTGAATTGCATTGTAACCCACGGGCGGCGGAACGCCGCCCCTACAAGCTGACACCTAAAAAAATATTTCATCAATGCACTGATTCCCGAATCTCAATTGTATTATATACAGAAAGGAGGAATTGCATGGACGACAATACAGCATTGTATGCTTTCAGAAAATACGGAGATACCGTTCTCCGTGCCGCTTATGCCTGCTGTGGGAACTACAGTGAAGCCGAGGATATCACTCAGGATGTTTTCCTTGCTCTCCACTCAAAACCGCAGAATTTTGAAAGCGATGAGCATATGAAAGCATGGCTGCTCAGGGTGGCTTTGAACAAGTGCAAAAACTACAAAAAGAGCTTCCGTGTCAGCCGTACAGACAATATCGATGATGTAAACGAAAACGAGCTGAAATGCAGTTTCACTCCCAAAGACAGTGAGATAAGGGAAAATATAGCAAGGCTTCCCAAGAAATACTCGTCCGTCATATTCCTTTATTATTACGAGGGATATAATGTCAGGGAGATAGCAGAAATGCTCGGAAAAAAGGAGAACACCGTAAACTCACTTCTTCAGCGGGGCAGAAAAAAGCTGAAGATAGAGCTTGAAAGGGAGGGCTACAATGAAACGGACAGAGTATACTGAGCACATAGAAAAAATCAGGTGCTCCGAGGAATTCAAAAGAAAAATGGAACGTCAGCTTTCTGCCGCACCGCAGGAAGCCCACGAATATGAGGACGTTGTGCAGGGTGTAGAGCCTGCAAAGCGTTTCAGACCAAACCGCTTTGCGGCTATTGCGGCGGCACTTGTAATAATCGCAGGCGGCGTGGGAGTAAGTATGCACGGCATAAGAAACGGGCATATGACCGACCCCATGTTCAGCGAAATTCAGGTCGCAAGCGATTTCCCATACGCTGAGATATACGACCTGTACAACAGTCAGCAGATACACGGAACAGCCGTCTATAAAAACGTTGATTTAGCGGATATATCAGATTTTCAGACAGGCGAAATGACAAATGAACTGCTTGACAGCCTTTTCAATAATTTTGAAATGGATAGCTGGAATACCGTTAAAGTAAAGGATATGGCTGATACAAGAGGAATGGAAGATGTGTCGTTCATTCTCCACCCCGACGGCTATGAGCGATACACGGGAGTATACTACATCTTTCAGATATTGGAAAACAACGATGCCTACTTCATCAAGTACGATATGGCGGACGATTCACTTTCCGACCACATCGTATCGGAGTACTGCTACCAGTTCACTGAGGGAACATTCGAGCGCTACAGAGATATACTGAGAGCAGAGAATGCAGAAGATACGACGATTGCCGAAGGGGATGTGACCGTATCCGCCGACGATCCGCAGACACCGCCTTTCGGTTCATTCGACAGCATGAACGTTCAGCAGATAGCTGTATCGGACTTTGTAAATTACGAATTACAAGTCGTTGAAAAAGAAGTCACCGAGACTGCAAACAGCGAGATAATGGATATTCTCAGGAGCTTCCCGTGGGACACCGTACCTCGTGAAGATGCAAACGAAGAAAATATGTCTACGCTCGCAAACGGCAGCAAAAATGTTGTAGCTATCATTCTCGATACGGAAAAGCCAATAAGCATACTTGTTGACTCTAACGGCAAGCTCACCACAGTCATGGAGGACGGCTCTGCTATCATATACGACTCAGGCACAGCCATTTATGACCGTATCAGAGAGATAACTGACGGTCTGACAGCGGTTGAGCCGTTCAGCGGAGAGATCGCTTCTCAGGAGGAGATAGACAGCTTCGTTGAGGAGAATATCGATTCTCAGTTGTATTATCACATCAGCTCACCTCTCCTTGAAGAAACTCAGGGTATCACAGGAAGCCGTGGAACTAAGGTAATGACGGATAACGACACCGTCGAAGCAATAAAGGCAAAATTGAAGTCATTCACTTGGGAGAAAGGAAGTTCCTTTGCACCCTATACAGAGGGCTTCAACGATCACAGCAGAGAGTTCATGTGGGCGAATTCAGAAAATACCATTTACTTCAGCGAGAACGGTCTGCTCTACAACAGCAGCAAGAGCTACAGGCTTACTGATACCGAGGATATAGCAGAGATATGGGATATTCTCCATGAAAATATCGCTGAGGAATCTCCTGATTTCAGATTGACCGAGAGCATTATAAACGGCTATAATTTCAGAAATATGACAGGCACATACAGCGCTTCGTTCACAGTTCCTGCCGAGGTAAGCGTCAGCGGAAAGAGCTTTGTTATCGAGTCTGACGGAACAGCCTATGTTGACAAAGAGAACGGCGGAATAATGCTTGAGGGAAGCGGAACAGTCTCATACAACAACAAAGCTGAGACAGAGCGTTACGCTTATATCAAGTATCCCGACGGCAGAGAGCGCTACGATGAAGCAAGGGGCGAGGGCGAGTCAACGGCACACTATGACGGGTATAACACCCTGTTCCCGATGCTTGACTATGCCGAACTCTACAAGCAGGTGCTGTATGATATTGAAAGCTATTATGCTTCTGAAAGCAAGGAATTCATAACCGACGAGGATAACAGCGACGGCTCACATACCTACGCATTCAAGTGGCTGAAAGACAAAGAAAAGACAACAGTGAACGTCACTGTAAACGAACAAGGAAAGATAACATCATATATAAAGATAAACGGCGACGGCAATGTGATAAATTCGTTTGAGTTAAGCGATGACTGTGTATTTGATTCAGATGATTTCGCAATGCCTGATATGTACAAAATAAACAATGAGAGAATAATTAGTTAACCATTAGTAAAAGTGCGGACAAAAAAGGCGTTATGTAATTACAAATCGTTATAATTTACACCAAATCTGCAAAAAATGGGTTGAGAATAATTCGGGGATGTGGTAATATAGAATCATCGGAAGAAACCTCTTAAAAGAGAGTTTATTTCTGATTGTTTGAATCATCCTCATAAATCGGGTACCGTGAGAGTTCGGTACCCACTTTTTTTGCCGCTGAGCGAGCGGCGGCGCATATCACGCTTCGCTCGTAAACTCGCTTACTCTCTGCGAGGCTTTTACTCTGCTTTCGCACACGGGAGTTAATTCGGGGCGGTGGTGTAGGAACGCAAGCTGGCGTCAGCTCGACCACACTCACGCTTCGCTCGTAAACTCGCTTACTCTCTGCGAGGCTTTTACTCTGCTTTCGCACACGGGAGTTGATTCGGGGCGGTGGTGTAGGAACGCAAGCTGGCGTCAGCTTGACCACATTCACGCTCCCACTCGCAAGCTCGTTCAGTCTCTGCGGGGCGGGGAATCTGCTTTCGCACGACGGTAGTAAATACGTGTTATTGTGGTGGGGCGTGCGTTCCGCCGCCCGTACAATGCGATTTTCGGCTTTCCCTACATTTCCTATATCCACATTTATTGTGGGATTTACGGGCGCACACTATGCGCCCCTGCTACTTTCTACTTTCTGATTACTACTCACTACTTACTACTTACATATCAATGACCTTATTCGCCGCCATTTCCCTGAATCTCACATCATGCTCAACGAAAAGCATTGTCGGCTGATACTCCTTTAGCAGCTTCTCTATCTGCATACGTGAAAAAATATCGATATAATTCAGCGGTTCGTCCCAGATGTAGAGGTGTGCAGGTGTAAGCAGGCTTGCGGCGATGAGGACTTTTTTCTTCTGCCCCTCAGAGAAGTCGGACATATCTTTCGTGAACTGCACACGCTCCAGATCAAGCTGTCTCAGCAGAGCACCGAACATTGACCTGTCCAGACATCTTTCCTCGCACAAGTCCCACACGCTCCCACGCAGAAAGGATGTGTCCTGACAAATATATGATATGATAAGCCCCGAAGCAGTCTCGCATACACCTTTTTCCGTGAAATTGCCCATATCCACCTGTGCTCCCGAGCATTGCAGGATACGCTTGATAAGAGTGGACTTTCCGCAGCCGTTCTGACCGTGGAGGGCTATCCTGTCTCCCCTGTTCACCGCAAAGGTCAGTCCGTCCAGCACAGGCTTATCCGCACCGCTGTATATGAAGCTGTAGTCACGGACATTCACAAGGGTATTTTTATGGTGCACAAGTGGCGAGAGCTTCAGCTCGGATACCCTTTCAATATCGTTGAGCAGTCCCTCTTTTTCCTCTATTTCATGGGAAATGCGGTTCTCCATCTGCTTTACACGGCTCTGC
The DNA here is from genome assembly GCA_017479805.1 of Ruminococcus sp. GTDB lineage: Bacteria > Bacillota > Clostridia > Oscillospirales > Ruminococcaceae > Ruminococcus. The sequence goes on along the minus strand of JAFVBU010000008.1, from coordinate 10,224 downwards.
ATTTTCTTGGTCTTAGCGCCGATGAAAGAGCGGGTGCTGATACAGCGGTCGTGCTCCTTTACGGGGTCGAAGCCAATCTTGCTGCGTTCACTTTTGTCCGCCCATTCAGCGGTGCGCTTTGCTGCCTGACGCAGCTTTTTTATTTCCTTTTTGTGCTTTTCATTTTCCGCCGCCGCAAATTTATCCCTGCGCTGTTTGTTCTCCCACCAGTCGGAGAAGTTACCGCTTTGAACGTCGATGCTTTTCCTGTTGAGCACCAACACATGGTCAATGCAGAAGTCCAGCAGGTCACGGTCATGGGAAACGAGAATGAATCCCTTTTTTGAAGCGAGGTACTGCTTCACAGTCTCACGGGCGGCACTGTCAAGGTGGTTGGTGGGCTCGTCGATGAGCAGAAAATCATTCTCCCCCGAAAACAGCACCGCCAACAGTACCTTTGTGCGCTCGCCGTGGCTGAGGTTTGAGAAAGGGCGGTAGAGTATATCCGCATCCTCATTAAGCTGTGCAAGCTCGCAAATGACCTGCCATTCCTCGCAGTCGGGCTTGATATCGCTTATAAATTCGGAAGCCGACACAGCCATCTGCTCAGTGGTGAGAGGGTACGGGAAGTACTGGAATCTGACGGAAGCGGACACACTTCCACGGCAGGTATACTTTCCCATAAGAATGTTGAGGAAAGTGGTCTTTCCCTTGCCGTTTCTGCCGATGAAGCCCAGCTTCCAGTTGGTATCGATGGAAAAGGAGACATTCTCGAAAATATTATCGAAGCTCCCCTCGTAGTAAAAAGTAAGATCGTTAACGCTTATCTGTGACATATCTATCTCTCCTTTGCTGACAGCACACTGCCAAACAGTGGAAGAAAGCCGTTCCATGACACAAATAAAGGGGCACAGAAACACTGTACCCCTCGGAAAATATGCATATACGCAAAAGAGAGGTCATGAAAAGACAGACCACTTTTGGCAGCATGATGATAAGACAGTCTGCGACTGCCGATAAAAATATCATATCTTCATGTGTTCAAAAGTGATTTATCTTTTCATCCCGACACCTCTCTTTTTCTGATTTTCTATATTGTAGCATATTTGGAGTTATATGTCAAGTTTCTTGTTGTATTTTTAGTGTATAAGTGTATTAGTTATTAGAGGTTTCAGGTGTCAGAAAGTAGTAGGGGCGGATATCATCCGCCCGTGCCTTACGCAAAAAATTCTACTGTGTAGGGACGCCCTTTGGACGTCCTCGGGGGAACAATGCAAATGGGCTAATATTATTGCTTTTTGAGGGCCGCCAAAGGCAGCCCCCACAATATTCTATCCGTATTTTTTCGGTTACCCACGGGCGCACACTGTGCGCCCCTACTACTTTCTGATTTCTACTTTCTGACAACTGAAATTTAAAGACTTTTTAAGATTTGATATGCTATAATAACATTATCTTATCTGAAAAAAGGCGGTCATATTTATGAAAAAGGTATTAAAAATAATCGGCAGGATATTGCTGGTGCTGCTTATAATTTTCATTCTGCTCACTATAGTCTGCTTCTTCATCGACAAATCGGCACGGAAAAAGGACGCTGCCCTGCTTGAAAAGGACGGCTTTGTCAACCTTGTTTCCGCAGGCGATTACAAAATGAACGTCAACATCTACGGTGATGGCAAGACGAAAATAGTTGCAATGCCCGGCAGCGGAGACAGTGGATTTTCTGTGGATATGAAGAAATTTTCCGAACATCTGGACGATGATATAAGCCTTATCGTTGTTTCACGCCCGGGCTACGGCATAACTGAGGAGACGAAATCAAAGATAACAACAGAATACATCGTTGAAAGCACACGTACTGCGCTGAAAAATGCAGGCGTTGAAGCTCCGTACATACTCATGCCCCATTCTCTCAGCGGTATCTACGGTACATACTGGGAGAACACCTACCCCGACGAGCTTTCGGGAGTAATTTTCCTCGACTCCATCACCTCCGCTGAGGATGAAATTCCCGAGCACGGAGTCCCACGCTTTATGCAGAAGGCAGGTATGTTCCTTTTCAGATTCTACCATCATTCAGGGCTTTCCAGAGCAGTTGACGCTATAAGCGGCGGAGACAGTGATGACGAATACGCAAAGGATTACGAAGCATTTTACAATGTACAGCAGATGCGTTCTTTTTCACAGGAAATATTGAACTACAATGCAATTATGAGAACTGCATGGTCGTCCATCAAGGCTAATGATATCCCGAAAATATACATCACAACAGAATATGAAACACTTGACGATATAAAGGAAATGTATAAGTTCTATGACAGCGAGTTAGACGAAGAAGAAGCAAACTCGATCTATGAGAGTGAAGTTACAAATCAGAGTGAATGGAAGAAAGATCATATAAAAAAGAGAGATGAATATATAGAGAACGTCGGAAACTGCGAGAAAATAAATATACCGGGAAGCCACTTTATTTACGAGCAGAAGCCCGATGAACTTGCAAAGGTAATTGAAAATTTCATTACAAAAAATATTAATAAATAAAAAAGCGGCGAAGCCGCACTATACCAGAGTCCAGAGAGGTGTAGACCTCTCTGGCAGAGGGTGAACGAGGGGGACAGCGTCCCCCTAACAAAGCAGCAAAGCAAGCGCAGCTATGCTTTGCGGACTGGTAAATGCAACAAACGGTCAAGCCGATGATAGTATAGGTTACTAAATTCGGCTTGACCGTTATTTCTTATGGAACGTCCGTCAGTCCAAGCTACGCCGGACTGACTGCTTTGTTAGGCGGGCTCTGCCCTCCTCGCTCACCTCCCGCAAGGGAGATAACATCCCCCTTGACCCCGGTCTATTGCGGCTTCGCCGCTTTTTTCTTTTTCTCTTTCTCTTTTTACTGCCCGTTCACCTTCGCAATATATTCATCATAATCCATCACAAATCTCTCCGAAGCCATAGCAAAATCTATCTTCCACTGTCCGCCTTCATTTACAAAATGCCACTTCTCCGCACGGTAATTATGATAATTGTCATCATATGAACTAAGTGTTCTCAGCTCGCCGTATGGTGAATATGTGCACACAGGAATAATAGCATCAAATGAATCCAATGTTGCATTTTCAACTATAATTTCCCCGTCAACTACTTCATCATATTCAGCCTCGGGATTGAACTCCCAGCCTATCCATGTTGAGCCTATCTCATCATCAGCAGGGAATCCGCTCATTCTCTCGTCTACTCTGCCTGCATACTGAGGATAGTAGCTGTGGTACATTTTGCCGTTGTACTCTGTGAGAACAGGTACAGTGTAGTATCTTCCGCCCGGTTCAACGTATGACGCATCTTCATTGAATAAAACAGAACCCGATGCAAATACTGAATTGTAGTAATTATAATATTCTTCAAGTGTTTTGAATGATACATCGCTGCCGTAATCGAATATACGAACATAGGTTATCGGGATATCCTCGTTTATGCCGTCGTCAAATGCAATGTAAGCAATGAACTGATCGTTGATATCCATTTGTCTTGTTCCGTAGTAGTCGCCGTGGTAGCGGAGTATGTTGAGCCACTTTGATTCAAGCTCCTTTGCAGCAGCCTTGTAAGCAGCGATATCGGGTGTGGGAGCTTCTGTAGGCGCTTCCGTCGGTGCGGCTGTAGGAGCGGCTGTGGGAGCTTCTGTAACAGGCTGTGCGGCTGTAGTCTCTATGACAGCAGGTACCTGTGTAGTGCCTGTGCCTGTGAGCATTGCGTCGATATCGAAGCTGACTGTTGTGTACTTTGAATTGTCAGCGCCTGATGTGATAGTTGTGCCTGTAGCAAGTTCAGTAGCTATCGACGGAGGGATATTGTTATTGTTCTCGGGTGCAGGTCTGCGTCTGAGGAGGTTGTGACCTACAGCAAGCGCACCGCCGAGGAGGACAAGTGCCGCAGCAGTTGTAAGGTATCTCAGCCATGCAGGGCGGCTGTCGTATTCCTCTACGCCGTCAACATCATCGTCGTACTCGTCATCGCTGTAGCCCTGTGGGTATTTTTTCTCTTTTATGTTGAACTTTCTTTCGCTCATGGAGAACATCCTCTCTTTTTCTTCTTCTGTAAGGATAGGGTGTATATTTGCTATTCTTTCTATTGTTGCCTCGTCTGTATTTCTGAAAATATCAAATTCTTTCATCATATTGCCTCCTTGCCTATGCCCATCTTCATCAGCATATCTTTCAGTTTATCTCTTGCACGGGTGCTTCTTTTCTGCACCGCCGCAGGAGTCATACCGATGGAATTTGCTATCTCTTTCGCTGTTCTGTCGTAGAAATACTGCTGTATAATGATAGTGGAATCAGGCTCGCCGAGGGAGTTTACCATTTCCAGTATCACACGGTTTCTGTCTTTGTTTTCAGCGTCTGTATCTACACGTGTATCCGAAGCTATTTCGGGGAAATCCTCATCATCCATAGATGTATTTCTTTTGTTATGGGTGGTGAGCTTTCTCATGTAGTCAATGGCGGTGTGCTTTGCAACAGCGCCGACGAAGCCCTTGAGGTCTCCTTCTCTCAGCTCGCCCTTGCTGTAGCTTCTGTATATCTTAACGAATACATCGCTGACACATTCCTCCATATCCTCACGGCTTCCGCAGTTACGGAGGACGTTTACAACTACGGCATAAACATAATTACAATATTCATCAAACAGGGCCCTGTGTCCTTCACGCTGTGAGCGCTTCATTAAGGACCTGAATTCACTTAATGTCATTTATGTACCCCTTTCAAGTGGTATTTGAACGTTCATTTATACTTACGTGACCGATCTTTGAAATCGGACAATTTTTGAGATTTTTTCAGGTGTCAGGTTGTAGGGGCGGATATTATCCGCCCGTGCCTTACACATAAAACTTAACTGTGTAGGGGGCGATGCCCACATCGCCCCGCAAGCTCCGTTTAAATTTTGGGCGCTCCCTACATATATATAATATACCTCATCCGACACCAAAAAACAACTCAAATTTGAAAAACAAGAAAAAATTATTGAAAAACAATAATTTGCTATTGACAAATGATATTTTATGTGCTATAATAAACTCACAAAACATAAAGGAGCTCAATTTATGTGGAATAAAAATAAATCACTCTTCTTGTCCAGAATACTCACAGATGTCTGTGCAGGTCTGGCTGTTATCTTTGCGTTCTTCGTCCCCGGAGGCGCTGAATGGTATAACTATATCTCCGAGCCTATCGGATTTCTGGCAGACAAAAACGTTACCGTCCCTATGATAATCATTATCTATTTCTGCATTGCTATGGCTTTCTGCGTGCTGTGGTCACTTCACAAGCTGCTGAACAACATAGCTAACGAAAAGGTTTTCATCCCCGAAAATACCTCTTGTCTGAGAATGATATCATGGGCTTGTATGCTTGCAGGCTTTTCTATGGCTGTGCTTGCTCTCTGGAGAGCTATCTTCGTTTTCTTCGCATTCCTTCTCATCTTCTTCGGACTTGTTATGCGTGTGCTGAAGAACGTGTTTGAGAATGCAGTTGAGATAAAGTCTGAAAACGACTTTACTATATGAACGGAGGTGTTTTCTGTGCCGATAATCGTTAATCTCGATGTTATGATGGCTAAGCGGAAGATATCCTCAATGGAACTTGCCGAAAGGATCGGCATTACTACCGCTAACCTCTCCATACTCAAAACAGGCAAGGCAAAAGCCGTGCGCTTCTCCACACTGGAAAAAATATGTGAGGAGCTTGACTGTCAGCCGGGAGATATACTGGAATTCAAGAAAGAGTGATCGCCACGGAGGCTGATCATTATGTTAACAGAAACAAATAATATGAATACAGAAGAAATGCTCACTAACCCCGAGACTGTATACGAAAAGCCAAAAGAAAAGCCCGTCTACGGCAGGGCTGAGTGTGTCGTTTCCGCACTGGTATTCCTCTTTGCGGTGCTGTTTATGCGCTTCGTTGTTTTCAACATCACGGGTATCATATCCTCATTGCTGTACATCGCAATTATTACCACGGCAATAGTTTACCTCAGAAAAAAGGAATATGCCTTTTCGGGCTTCAATAAGGCTCTGACTGTTGTACTCTATGTATTCAGCCTCGTCTTTTCCATCACCGACAACGGCTTTATAAAATTCCTTGACTGCCTTTTCCTTTTCGGTGCAGGAGCATATCTGGTATTCTCCGTATGCTCGGGCAGAGACAGCATTGACAGGTATCTACCCTATGCGCTGAAAAGATCGGTTTTAGAGCATCCCTTTGCGGAATTCCGCACACAGTCCGCTATCCTTTCCGATTCGGCAAAGGATTCCAGCACAAGCACCAATATCAAGCGTATGCTTTTAGGACTTTTCCTGACTATCCCCGTTACAGTGATAGTCGCACAGCTTCTCATGCAGGCTGACGACGGTGTTGACCGACTGCTCACAGGCTTTTTCGACAGCTTCTTCACAGATGAGATGTGGATATTCTTAGTTCAGGTGCTGATGGCGATCCCCTGCTCGTTCTATCTTTTCGGTATGTTCTATTCAAACATTTACCGCAGAAAGGTAGGCGACCTGACCGCCGCAGAATGTGACGGAAAGCTCCGCCAGAAAAGAACAATCAGCAACCTTATATTCTATTCAGCCGCCGCACCTGTGCTCATATTATACGTTATCTTCTTCATCTCTCAGGCAAGCTATTTCCTTTCCGCATTCATGGGCAGACTTCCCGAGGAATTCAGCTATGCGGAATATGCAAGAAAGGGCTTCTTTGAGTTATGCTGGATAGTTGTGATAAACCTCGGCATAATGATAATAATGAATCTCCATTCAACAAACAGCGGCGAGGAAAAGTCTGCGGCGCTGAAGATCTACAACGTTATCTTCTGCGTATTCACACTCATTCTCATAGCAACAGCGCTGAGCAAAATGGTAATGTATATCGACGCCTACGGTCTTACAAAGCTCCGTGTTTACACAACGTGGTTCATGGTGCTCTGTGCATTTATTTTCCTGCTGGTGCTGATAAAACAGTTCAACCCTCAGCTTTACATTGCAAAGTGGATATCGGTCGGCTTTACTCTCATGTTCGCAATTCTCTGCTTCTCACGCCCCGAGGCTTGTATCGTCAAGTACAACCACGCAATGAACAAGCTGTCAGTTGTGGAGGAGATATACATGAGCGACCTGCGTGATATGTCCGACGACGGAATGCTTGCCGCTGTAAATGAGGGAGTTTTAACTCTCGAACAGGCACAGGGCTACAATTACCACGGAAACCATGCAACAGATAATCTCAATATCTCAACTCTGATACTGGAAAACAAGTGATATGGCAAATAAATACCCAAGAGGTCAGCGTACAAGCAAGTATAAGAGTACAGCTCTTGCTCTCGGAAAGCTCATAGCAGTAATAGGTGGAACTTACGTCCTTATACGTATTTTTCTGATACTTCTTTGGATGTCCTCGATATGGTTCGGAGGGATCGATATTTAATGCACGTTAATATGGACAAAGAACCTCATCAGGAAGAAACAGTAAAAGGCTGTTTATTTTCAGTGTTCAAAATACTGGGTAGTATAGCATTGATATTATTTGTTTTGCTGGTGCTGGTATCATTGCTTTTCTGGTACAGTTCCTGAATAGTTAGGATATAGTGGGGCGATAAAACATCGCCCCTTTTTTATTGATCTGTTGGCGGTGGACCGTAGACCACCTGCACATCATCGTGTGACGGCAGGTATTCAGTCTCACGCTGAACCGTTACCGTTTCAGTTTCGGGAGCGGTATTTCTGCCGTTTTTATCAAAACCTTGTAGGGGACGGCGTCCTCGACGTCCCGCCCGCCCCAAAAAGCTGTGGAACAATTATGTTTCACATGAAACAATTTTTGACTTTTGGGTTTGTAACCTCTGCTCTCATCGGCTTGACCGTTAGTTGCATCTTCACGTCCGTAAGACGTGGCTTCGCCCGTCTTACTGCTTTGTTAGGGGAGCTCCGCCCCCCTCGCTCACCCTCTGCCAAAGGGAATATATTCCCTCTGGACTCCCGGTGCTTGGCGGCTTCGCCGCTTTTTTTTGTTTTTTTATTTTGTTTTCTTTTTATTCTATTATCAATTGCACCGGACAATGATCGCTTCCCATTACATCCGTAAGTATCTGCGAATCCTTCACCCTCGCCATAAATCTCTCCGACACCACAAAATAATCAATACGCCATCCAATATTCTTCTCTCTCGCCTTAAAGCGGTACGACCACCACGAATATTCCACCTTATCGGGATAAAGACTGCGGAAGCTATCAGAAAATCCGGCATTTAAAAGCTCGCCGAACTTTCCCCTTTCCTCGTCGGAAAAGCCTGCATTTCCCACATTGGACTTTGGATTTTTCAGGTCTATCTCGTTATGGGCAACATTAAGGTCGCCGCAGTAAATGACAGGCTTTTTCTTGTCCAGCTCGCAGAGATAGCCACGCATAGCGTCCTCGAACTCCATGCGGTAATCGATACGCTTCAGCTCATTCTGAGCGTTCGGCACGTAACATCCCACGAAATAGAAGTCCTCGTACTCGCAGGTAATAACACGCCCCTCGTCCATATGCTCGCCGTTTATGCCGAAAGTAACATTCAGCGGCTCGGTCTTGGTATAGACAGCCGTTCCCGAATAGCCCTTTTTCACTGCGCTGTGGAAATATTTATGGTAGCCCTCGGGGGAGAAGTCCGCCTGATCGGGCTGCATTTTCGTTTCCTGTATGCAGAATATATCAGCATCAGCCTCCGCAAAGAAGTCGCCGAAGCCTTTTGTAAGGCAGGCACGGAAGCCGTTGACGTTCCATGATATGAGTTTCATTGGTTCAACCTCCTTTTCATCTGAATATTATATCACATTAATGCAGATATGGCAAGTGCAGGGAAATGTTAAGGCAACACCGCACAAAGATTGTGCTGAAGATGCGCCGTCAGATTTTTCGTCAGATTGTATAGAAATTTCGCAGGCATACTAACATATGTCAAGGAATTTCTGTGCAAGATGGCGGAAAATATGCAAGCAGATTCAGTGCAAAGCCGTCAGGCGTGCTTTGTGCGGTGTTGCCTTAAATTATTCTCAGCATTATGGTCGCACAGCAACAAAATGGTATATATTTTCTGTGGATAATTTATATACAAAAATCTGCTGTTGAATATGTTGAAATATGTCATTACAAAATCGAAAATCGCTCAAATAAATTGATTGACAAAAATTATTAATCTTATTTTTTTACCAAATCAGCAGATTTATTTTTACTATATCATTGGTAATTTTGCCAGAATGTAAATATAGTCATAATAATTACAAAATGTATATTACCAAAATTTGTACGCATAAACTTTATGGTTGTATTTATCCAAAAATATATAACATCATATTGCTAATTTATGTCATAATATTACCACAAATGTAAAAATAGTGCTTGTTTTGTGAATAATTTTGTGATAGAATAGTGACAGAAATAAAAAACAACAAACCGTGAAACAAGCTATAAACCGTGAAAAACTTTTCTTTGACGAAAAAAAATATAGTGGGGGAATCTATTATGACAGAGAAAATGCTTTTAAACCAGATCAAAACATATGAAAGCAACGTCGAAAGAAACAGAAGATACGCTGAGTATTATAATGCGGAATTTGAGCAGACAGGTTCACACAATGCGTATTATATCTCACGCAACTTCTACCGTGAACTTGAGCACAGCCAGAAAATGCTTGACGAGTACCGCTCGATGGTAAAGAACGGCATATATTCTGACAGCGAGGTTTACGGCAACTGAACGAGAAACAAAGCAAGAGCCACAGGGGAGTATTCTGTGGTTCTTGCTTTTTATTTTTCTGTATCTCGATGTTTTTATGTAACCCAATGCAAAGGGGCAGAACGATATTTTGTAGGGAACGCTCACCGTGGAACGGTGAAGGCGGCGTTCCCTACAGATTATAGCCACAAATTACATTGTAACCAACGGGACGTCGAGGACGCCGTCCCCTACAGATTGTAGCCGCCGGTTTTATTGATACTGTCGGGAGGGCGAGGGCGCCCTCCCCTACAAGGTTTGTTGATTCTATCCACAGAAAGAGTATCCGCCCATATTTACCGCAAATGACCGCTCAAGCATTTAAGCCGTCCCGAAAATAAAAAAGTAAAAGGAGGCAAAGGGTGAGGGAGTAGAGGTTGAGGGAAAAGAGAGTCCAGAGAGGAAAACCGACTGGAGGAGAGGGAGAGGGGAATGCCGACTTTTGC
>JAFVBU010000046.1 GCA_017479805.1 Ruminococcus sp. | reverse complement strand
TCATGGTATGATCTCCTTTGCCTTTTTGTTATATCATACCATATTCCTCACTTTTTGTATACCTTTATTTTTCGTAAGCGATTGCCGTGTAAAACCTAAAACAACCTATTGTAATTGTCGGCAAAATCTGGTATAATAATATTGATTGTGTAAATTTCTGATGAAAGGAATCGTAATGATGGAACTTAAAAATACAATAGTATCACTGTCGGAGGTGTACGGCGCTTCGGGAAACGAGTCCCCTGCGGCTGAAATGGCTCTTGCTATGCTGAAAGAGTACTGCCCCGACGCTCAGATAATCGGCGGAAACGTTATCGGCACATTCGGCGAAAAGAATGAAAGTCTCCCAACTCTCGTGCTGGACGCTCATATAGATCAGGTGGGATTCGTGGTAACGTACATCACCGACGAGGGCTTTATTAAAATAGGAAGCGTTGGCGGACTTGACCGCAGACTTCTCCCTGCACAGCCTGTTGTTATCCACGGCAAGCGTGATATCAAGGGCGTTATATGCTCCGTTCCCCCTCATCTCACAGGCGGCTCGGGAAAGGTGCTGTCCTTTGACGAGATCGCCATTGACACGGGTATGACCAAAGCCGAGCTGGAGGAAGCTGTCTCCCTCGGTGACAGCATTACCTTCGATGTGAAGTGCCGTGACCTTATAGGCTCACGCATGACAGGCGGCGCTCTGGACGACAGATGCGGTGTGGCGTCTATCCTCTACGCCCTCGAACTGCTGAAAGGCGCTGACCTTGCATATAATGTAACTGTCGTGTTCTCCGTTCAGGAGGAGGTGGGCGAGCGTGGCGCTAAGACAGGTGCTTTCGTGACCGCTCCCGACATTGCCCTTGCGGTGGACGTCAGCTTCGCCTATGCCAGCGGCGAGGACGAGGAAAAGTGCGGCTATCTGGGAAAGGGTCCCATGATAGGCATATCCCCGTCACTCTCCCGTGAGGTGTCCGACAGGCTCATCGAGGTGTCGAAGAAGAACGATATCCCCTATCAGATCGAAGTCATGAGCGGTATGACCTCCACAAATGCGGATCAGTATTCCGTCAGCCGTGGCGGCGCAAAGACCTGTACAGTGTCCATTCCGCTGAGAAATATGCACACTCCCGTTGAGGTCATCGACGTTAAGGATGTTGAACTGACAGCGAAACTGCTTGCCGCTTTTATCAGCAAACAGAGCGCAGAAAGCAGAAAGTAGTTTGTAGGAGCGGATATTATCCGCCCGTTGGTCACGAAAAAACAACATGAACCCAATGTAGGGAACGCCGCCCTCGGCGTTCCACGAACGGAGTTGAATAAATGAAAAAAGCTATAATAGCAATAGCCACGTTCATGCTTACAGGAATAATGTGTTTCGGCTGTTTCGATTATACATATAAGATAAAGATGGAAAATGGCGACTATTTTACAGTTAACTGCGATTCATGGGGAGAATCATATATAATAAACAATCTTGAGCATAATTTTTTTAACTCAATTAAGTATTTTGGCTCTGAAAAAGATTTAAGATTGTTATGCGATACTGATTATTTTCGCTGTTATAAGTTATATAACGAATCAGTAAATATGTATATATGCGGTCTAAAGCCCGATGGTGATTATTTGAGTATAACAGTTGGTAAAGAAACTGCTTCTAAGGTTTTTAAGGATAAATTTGGAAAAGATTTCAAAAAAGTCTTTTTAGCCGATAAATACATCATGGAAGTAACATTGAATTATATGGACGACGTTTATCATAAAGAAATGCAGGAAATGGCAAAAAAACTCACATCAGGAGACTACAAAGACCTCGAACAATACGGTCTCACACATGAAATGATAAACGACAAGGATTCCCTTGACGAGAAAATACGGATAATGGAAGATTATCTTAATAATGGAGGAAACCAAAATGAAAGAACTGCTCCGTGAGCTTTGCCTTACAGACGGCATTTCAGGCAATGAGAGCGCTGTAAGAGAGCTTATCATAGAGAAGATCAAAGGGCTGTGCGAATACAGCACCGACCCCCTCGGCAGTCTCATCTGCTTCAAAAAGGGAAAGAAAACTCCCGAAAAGAAACTTATGATATGCGCCCACATGGACGAAGTGGGCTTCATGGTCACCTACATCCGCCCCGACGGTACTCTCAGCTTTGACACCGTAGGCGGAGTTGACCCTGCTGTTGTCATCGGCAGACAGGTGCGTGTGGGAAAAGACCGTATCAGCGGAGTTGTCGGCTCGACGGCTGTGCATAATCTCTCAAAGGAACAGCGTGAAAAAGCCCCGACTATCGGCAGTCTCTACATAGACATCGGCGCTGAGGACAAGGCCGACGCTGAAAAGCACGTTTCCCTCGGCGACTGCGTTTACTTCGATTCCGATTTCATTGATTTAGGCGAAAGACGCATAAAGGCAAAGGCTATCGATGACCGTGCAGGCTGTGCCATGATGATAGAAATGATGCATGAGGAGCTTGAATATGATACTTACTTCGTGTTCAACGTTCAGGAGGAAATTGGTCTGCGTGGCTCGACTGCTTCAGCATTTGCCGTTGCTCCCGATTTCGCCATCGTCCTTGAATCCACAACTGCCGCAGATATCGACGGTGCATCGGGCGCAAAGCGTGTCTGCGAAGTGGGAAAAGGCCCTGTTGTTTCGTTCATGGACAGAAGCACCATGTACGACAAGGAGCTTTACCGCCTTGCTTTCGATATCGCAAAGGAACTGGATATACCCTGCCAGACCAAGACCATGGTAGCAGGCGGCAACGATGCGGGCGCTATA
>JAFVBU010000045.1 GCA_017479805.1 Ruminococcus sp. | reverse complement strand
CTCGACATTAGTAAATTCGGGTATGGATTTAAGAAAGTTTGTATTTAAGCTCGGGCGGATGATATCCGCCCCTACACAGGCGAATTTTATGCGTAATCCACGGGCGCTCGGAAAGCGCCCCTGCATCACCGCCCCATATTTACTACCGTCGTGCGAAAGCAGACTGACCGCCTCGCAGAGAGTAAGCGATTTTACGAGCGAAGCGTGATATGCGCTCCGCCCGCTCGGCGGCAGCTCGAAAAATTTATGTTCGGTATTGAAATTGGTGAATTAATGTGTTATAATAGTAGAAGCGCATTATATGTTAGTGCTTACTTATATTAAGGAGGGATCGCTCATGGCTGGATTTGAGAACCATATAGGCAAGATCGATATATCCGAAAATTACCTGACCGAACTGGTCACCTACGCTGTTACGAACTGCTTCGGAGTTGCAGGGGTCTGCAATGTCAATACCTTCCGCTCCGCTGTTTCGGCTTTCACAGCAGGCAAGGCTTTCAGAAAAAACAAGGGCGTGCTCATCCGCACAGATAAAGACGGCGGACTGGTCATCGACCTGCATATAAAAGTGACATATGGCACTAATATTGCTGCTGCTGTGAATAGCATCACCCATAAGGTCGGCTTCACTATCGAGGAAGCAACAGGTCTTACGGTAAACAAGGTCAATGTTTTCGTTGACGAATTGATATCATAAATGCTGCTCCCGTGCGTTGGATGGAGCGTTCGGGACTTACACAGAATTGGAGGAACACACGGTGATAAACGGTTCTTTACTCAGAAACGCAATTATCTCGGCTGCTATTACTATAAACAACAGGAAGCGTGAGGTGGATGAACTCAACGTATATCCTGTGCCCGACGGCGATACGGGTACTAATATGTCCATGACCATCGGCAATTCCGTTGCCGAGTTGAAAAGACTGGACGATAAGGCTACTGCCGCAGAGGTCGCTTCAACAGCCGCTTCTGCTTTCCTGAGAGGTGCAAGAGGCAACTCAGGAGTTATACTCTCTCTCATTTTCAGAGGATTCTCAAAGGGTCTGGCAGGCTGCGAGGAGGCAGGCTGCGAGGACTTCGCTGCGGCTCTCAAATTAGGCGTTGAAGCTGCTTATAAGGCTGTAATGAAGCCTGTTGAGGGCACTATCCTCACTGTTGTCAAGGCTGCTGCTGTCAAGGCAAGGGATATCTGCAATGAGACCAACGACGAGGTCGTATTCTGGCAGGAGGTCTGTGCCGAGGCTAAGGAAGTGCTGGCAAAAACCACGGATATGCTCCCACAGCTCAAAAAAGCAGGCGTTGTTGACGCAGGCGGCATGGGACTTGTTATAATTTTTGAAGCTATGACCGCTGTTTTCGCAGGCGGCGAGATAGCTGTTTCGGATGAGCCTTCCGCTCACGCAGAGGTGACTCCCGACTCCTTCCGCACCGCTGTCAGCGAGTACGACGACGATATTACTTTCACATACTGCACGGAGTTCATGCTTGAAAAAAATCAGGGCTGCCCCGATGTTTCAACTCTCCGTGCTTACCTTGAAACTATCGGCGACTGCGTTGTTGTGGTCGATGATGAGAAGATAATCAAGGTCCATGTCCACACCGACAACCCTGGCAAGGCATTGCAGAAAGCCCTTGAATTCGGCTATTTCATCAATGACCCCAAGCCTAAGATAGAAAATATGCGTATACAGCACGAAAATAAGGTCAAGGACGCAAAGGCTGCCGAGGAGGGATTCGTTCCTGCCGAGCCTGAAAAGGAATTCGGCTTTGTGGCAGTTGCCGCAGGTCACGGTCTTGAAGCTATGTTCACCGATCTGGGCGCTGACGTTGTTGTCAGAGGCGGTCAGACAATGAACCCGTCCACTGACGATATCCTCCGTGCTATCATGAAAACTCCTGCACGTACAGTTTTTGTTCTGCCCAACAACAAGAACATCATCATGGCGGCTGAACAGGCTGTGAAGCTGACCGACAGAAAGGTATGTGTCCTCCAGACGAGGACAATTCCACAGGGTATTGCCGCTATGCTGGCGTTTGACGAGTCTCAGGAACTTAACGAGAACAGGATAAGCATGACAAAGGCTTTCGAGAGAGTATCTACGGGACTTGTTACCTTTGCCGCAAGGAACTCTGAGTTCGAGGGTCACCAGATAAAGGAGGGCGAGATACTTGCTCTTGAAAACGGCAAGCTGTCGTTCACTGAAAAGGATATCAACAAGGCTACATTAAAGCTGGTCAAGAAGCTGGCAAAGGGCGATGTAAGCTATATCACCCTTATCTACGGCGCTGACGTTACAGAGGAGAACGCAGAGCAGTTACAGCAGACCATCCAGTCAAAGCTGGGCGACAAGATAGAGGTAATGCTCGCCAACGGCGGACAGCCTGTGTATTATTATATTATTTCCGCAGAATGATTATTAGGGGCGATGTTTCATCGCCCCTTTAATGTTCGTATTGTTGTGTAGGGACGCCCATTGGGCGTCCCTACAATTTGTTAATATATTGTTATCATCTGTAGGGGCGGCGGAACGCCGCCCGTGGGATACGCAATAAACTTGCCTGTGTAGGGGCTGCCTTTGGCAGTCCTTTTTATATGTAAGGGCGCATGACCTGTGCACGTGCTGTTTCTTACATAAAAACGGACTTTTTCGACAAGCTGCGGGCGCACAATGTGCGCCCCTACAAAGTTCTGTTCATATTTGTATGGGGATTCACGGGCGCTCAGAAAGCGCCCCTACACCACCGCCCCAAACGCCTATAAAGTCTATAGCTATAATCAGTTATAGTTCCATCCTATATACGGCGATAAATAATTTGTTATTGATTTATCAATCAATGTGTTGTATAATTAACTTATCACAATCGTTGAACCACTTTAAACCATCATCAGGAGGAAATTATTATGAAGATCGAGACAAAATGCCTTCACGCAGGCTATACACCTAAGAATACCGAGCCGAGAGTTGTGCCGATAGTTCAGAGCACCACTTATGTATACGATTCAACAGACGATGTCGCTGCTGTATTCGATGACCCTACAAAGAGCCTTATTTACTCACGTTTCGAGAACCCCACAGTTATGGCTGTAGAGGAGAAGATAAACGCTCTCGAGGGCGGTATCGGCGCTATGTGTACTTCAAGCGGTCAGGCTGCTTCTCTGCTCTCTCTGCTGAATATCTTGCAGGCAGGCGACAGCTTCATTTCCACCGCTACCATCTACGGCGGCACTATCAACCTTTTCGCTTACACCCTCAAAAAGCTGGGTATCGAGTGCATTTTCGTTGATGCCGACGCTCCCGAGGAGGAGATACAGAAGGCTTTCAAGCCCAACACTAAGGCTGTTTTCGGCGAGACACTGGCTAACCCTGCACTGAGTATCTTCGATATCGAGAAGTTTGCTAAGATAGCTCACGCAAACGGCGTTCCGCTCATCATCGACAACACTTTCCCAACTCCCGTGCTTTGCAGACCTTT
>JAFVBU010000044.1 GCA_017479805.1 Ruminococcus sp. | reverse complement strand
CAGGACTTATTTTATTCACTTTATGGCAAGTACCTGCGCTATTTTTGCCGCCGAACGCTCCTTGCTGGAGTAGTCCAGATGAGCATAAATGTTGGCTGTTACCTCGAACGTTGAGTGTCCCAGCCACTCCTGTATCGCCTTCATCGGTACGCCGTTTTTCAGCAATAAGCTGGCACAGGTGTGTCGCAGGTCGTGGAAACGTATGTGGCGGAATCCGTTTTCCTTGAGCAGCTTTCCGAACTGCGTTGAGATGTAATTGGGACGCAGGAGCTTGCCCGTGCTGTCGGTGCAGACGTGATCGTCGTATTCGTGGCAGTACGCTCCCCACAGAACTGACGCATTCATTTTCTGCTGCTGTCTGTGATATAGCAGCTCATTTTCAACGTCCTCGATGAGCGGAAGAGTCCTGTTACTGGACTGGTTCTTCATTCTGTCGAAGCCCTTTGCCTGAAATTTGCCGTCAACATTGGCTTCGATGACCTTGTGCGATATAGATATGGTCTTGGTCTGGAAGTCGATGTTGCTCCATTTCAGCCCGAGAGCCTCGCTCCGCCTGAGCCCATAGTACGCCGCAAGCATTATCGGAATGAACACTGGAGAATCCCTCGCCGCCGTCAGCAAATCTTTCAGCTCTTCCTCGCTGTAAAATGAGGCGCGGTAGCGCTCCTGCTTGGGACGGTCTGCATGGTCGCAGGGATTATCATCGAGGAGCTCCTTCTTCACCGCATACTTGAACGCCGCATGGATAAGTCCATGATAGCGCAGAGCCGAAGTTCCCGACAGTCCTGCTTCTTCAAGGCAGGCGTAGAAATCGTTCAGGTCCTCGCCTGTAAGGTCGCCGACGGTTATACCGCTGTCACCGAAGAATTCGGTTATCCTGCCGTCAACCAGCTTCTTGTAGCCATCTATCGTGGACGGCTGAAGCCTGCCTGATGACAGGTTTATCCAGTCCGTGAGGAACTCAGTCACCGTCTGATACTGCACCTGCTCACGCTGCTGAATGAACTGCTCGGGAGCTTTCTTCTTGCTGACGGCTCTCAGGAGCTTTCGCTGATTGCGGTTGTACTCCTCCAGCACCTCCGCCATGCGAGCCTTTGCCGCTTTCTTGCCTCCCTTGCTGTCAAGTCCCAGTGACACCCACTTTATCGAGCGTTTACCGCTGCGGTCGTACAGATTCACAAGCACATAGTACTTGCCGTTTTTTACTTGCAGATTTCCTGTTACTTCTTTCATTTTTACCTCCTGTTTCGGAAATCCGCTTCAGCAACCACAGTATACCACAACCGCCGCCGAAAAGCAATATTCGGACTCGGAATTAAGATTTCAGACACATTTGTGGGAGCAAAAAAACAACCGGAAAGGTGTTAGCTTTCCGGCTTGTAGTCGTTTAAACCAAATCAGAATTTCGAGCTGAGCCAGCTCGACCGCTTCCACGATGACGCTCGTAAACTCGCTCACTCTCTGCAAAACGGTCAGTCTGCTTTCGCTTACAGAAGTTCTAATGTAAATCAGAATTTGTAGCGACATCACAACATTATTGTTATAGGTTCATGGTTTCTTGCAAAATTATTTTTTCTCGGCTTAATAGTTATCTTTTTTCCGCTTAATTGAATTTCACCATATGAATCAAGGTCATTAGTTTCGGGAAGTTCTTTTTCGAAAAGCATTATATCTTCCAAATCAAATATTCTTAATAGTGGGGAATATTGACCGTTATCCAAGTATCTCAAGTAAATAATCGCTTTGTTTTTTGAAGACCTTTTCTCTTTAAACTTCATAAGCATATTCTCTCCTTGTTCTACAGCTTCGGATACGCAGGAGTGAATAAACTTTGAATCATACTGCATGGTGCAGAAATACTTTATCAAAACTTGCTCCACGATTTCTATAACTGATTGTATGCAGTCAGGTGTTTCCAAAGTATCAAAAAAATCTTGACTTACCTCAACATTGTAATAACGAAACCAAGGAAAATTGCGGTCTTTTCCTCTTTGAGAGGGAGCGATTTTATTATCTACCGCACAGGTTGTTAGATTGACATATAAATGATTGAAATCAACCATTGTAAAATCATTCTCTCTTAGTTTCATTGCAATTCTATGGAGAATAATATTTAAATCCTTGTTCGTAAATTCATGTGGCATTGAATTACCTGCGATGTTTTCTATTTGACTTCTATATACACGAATATCTTTGATTACATTCATATCTTTATTCCTCTAAATTCCGATTTTTCTTACCAGTATTATACATCACTCAGTCAATAATGTCAACCTCATACCGCCAACACCTGCGAAATTATCTCCGCCGAATGCTCCTTGCTGCTGAAATCAAGATGAGAATAAACGTCGGCAGTTGTGCGGTAGTTCGAGTGCCCCAGCCATTCCTGTATCTCTTTCATGGGAACTCCGTTGGCGAGAAGCAGGCTCGCGCAACTGTGGCGGAGGTCGTGATAGCGTATGTGCTTCAAGCCGTTTTCTTTCAGCAGCTCCCCGAACTTTGCTGATATATAATTTGGTCTGAGGAGTTGTCCTATTTCGTTCACGCAGACGTAGTCATCGTATTCGTGAACGTAAGAGTTTCCGCATAAACGGCGCTGCTCGTCCTGGTGGTGCTTCAGCCTCCGCAGAGCCATTGCCACGTCCTTCATCAGCGGAAGTATTCTGTTGCTGGACTCCGTTTTCATTTTATCATGTCCGACCTCCTGATATTTGCCGTCCACCAACTGCTCCACGACCTTGTGTGAGATACGGATAGTGCCGTTCTCAAAGTCGATGTTGCTCCATTTGATACCTACGACCTCGCTGCGTCGAAGACCATAATAGGCAGCAAGAAGCACAGAAATGTATATTTCACTTTCTTTCACCGCATGAAACAGCTTCGTCAGCTCTGACTGGTTATAGTAGGCTCCACGGTACTTCTCAGACTTAGGACGGTCGGCGAAGTCACATGGATTGCTGTCAATGTACTGGTGCTTAACGAGAAAGCTGTATGCGGAATGTATCAGCGCATGGTACTTCTGCTGAGTAACGCCTTTCAGTCCCTGCCTTGTAAGGTAGGCGTAGAACTCGTTCAGGTCCTCGCCCGTGAGATCATAAACGGTAGTGCCTCTGCTCTCGAAGAACTCTCTTATTCGTCCGTTGCAGAGGCTTTTGTAGCCGTCAATGGTAGTCGGCTGGAGCTTGACTGATACGTGGTCTATCCATTCTTCCACAAATAAAAAGAGGGGCAGAGCCATTATGCGGCTCTGCTCCTTTATGAAATGTTCGGGATCTTTCATCTTGGATATCACCTTTAGTGCTGCCTGCTGCTTCTTGTTGTAGGCGACAAGCAGCTCATCAAGAAAAGCTTTCGCGGCTTTCTTATTCCCTCGGACTTCGTATCCTGTGGATATCCACTTCTGTTTTCATTTGCCTGTGTGGTCGTATAAATTCAGTACGGCGTAGTACTTGCCGCGCTTGGTTTGCAGACTTCCTGTCACATTTTTCATAGGCAGCACCTCCTTGTTCCGAGTATATATTCAATAACTTTTATCTTTGGTATCCTTATATTCTTACCGACCTTGAAGCTCTGTATCTCGCCGCTGCTTACTAATTCATAAGCTGCATGGCGACCTACCGACAGCATTTTCATCAACTGCGGAACGCTCACCACGTCGGGGTAATCGGTAAACATCTTGTCGTACATCTTTTCAATATCTGCCAATAGCTAACACCTCTCTTTATAATTCTAAACACCATAATGATTATTGAATTGTTCATTTTACATTTCTCCTTTTTGATAACGTAATAGGGTACGGTGCTTTACCGTACCCTTTCCATTTTAATTTTTGTGTTGTTATTTCAGGTTCTCGCTCTTGCCGAACATAACGTCTATGATAAGCTCAGCGCAGTCACGAAAGCCCTGTGCATAGCTCTCTGCCACCATTGTCTCGGACAACTTTTCGTGCGTATCCGTTATCTCGTTGAGCAGCTTCTTATCGTCAGCCGACAGCCTTTCCTTCAATGAGTCGCACATCTCGAGGAGCTCCAGACTTCGCTTTGCATAGTCGGACTCGCTCTTAACGCTGTGCTCGCATGGCGTAATATTTCCGTAGTATAGATCCTGTAACTTCATTGCCGCGGTCACCTCCTGACCAACAATCATACCACAGCACTCGGACGAAATCCATTCATCAAACCTGATGAAAACTGCCAGTTGAAACAGAGCAGAAACACCACAAGGGTATCGGCTTTAACGATACCCTTATTGCAAAGGCTGTCACGTTTCATGACACCCTTTGGAGTAATGAGCTGGAGTCGCGTTTCGTTACTCTATCTCCTGACCGAACAAATCGTTCTGTCAGCTCATACCTTCCGATACGGATGATTTAAGGTGCTGCCGTTTTGGCAACGCCTGTCGGTGCTGAACGAATTGTCCACCCCCCGCCCTGATTCAATGCAGGTACATAGACGGTGAACGTTTCGTTCACCGTAAGCTGATGTCGTGTTTTCTTACATCAGGGCTGTCTGTTTTGTACACTCCCTTTG
>JAFVBU010000043.1 GCA_017479805.1 Ruminococcus sp. | reverse complement strand
CGGTCATGTTGCACTTGTACCAAGTACCCACGATGTCGTATTCCCAAGCACCAAGCTTTGTCTTTGCAAGAGCGTCCTTGCTCTGACCGTGAAGACTCAGAAGCTGGAGTTGGTGATATATCTCCTCGTCGTCGATTCCGGGGATAGTCCGCCAGGTGAGAGCGCCACCCTATGCGGTGGTCAGATTTTTTACTGCCTGAAAAGAGAACGAAGAAAAATCAGCAATGCTGCCCGCCATTTTGCCATGCCACTTTGCGCCAAAGGCATGAGCGGTATCCGCATTGATGGATACTCTGCCAATAGCCTCCTGGATCTTATTTGCAGGCTTGAACAGGTTTTTCTTTCGTTCTACGATCTCAAATAATCTGTCGTAATCACAAGGCACACCGCCGAGATCAACGGGGACAATAGCCTTGGTTTTATCTGTTATCGCAGCCTCAACAGCGTCGTAGTCTATCTCAAAGCTGCCGGGTTTGGTATCAACAAGGACAAGCTTGGCCCCAGTGTGGCAAACAACGGAAGCGCTTGCGGTATATGTATAGGCAGTCGTGATGACCTCATCGCCCTCACCGATGCCAAGGATATGCAAAGCCATTTCGGCGCAGGCAGTCTGCGAATTGAGACAGCAAGCCTTATTGACACCGATGTACTCTGCTATATTCTTTTCGAGCTGCTTGGTTCTCGGACCGGTGGTTATCCAGCCGGAACGCAGTGCTTCTGCGACTTCGGCTACTTCAAGCTCGGATATATCAGGTGGGCTAAATGAGACGTTCATATTCTTTCCCCTTTATCAAAAATAGCAGTTGTCCTTGTCAGACCAGCTCGTATCATTAACATTGTCATTCTTGGTCAGCTGAATGATGATCTTATCGCTTTGAGCAGTTATGCTTTCTATTTTTACATGCTCATCGAACGAAGCCTCTGCCAAGCTTTCGCCGTTTGGATAAGAAACTGTTTCATTTTCAATTTTCACAGTCACCGGCGACTTTATCTTCCTCACAAACTGCTCGACCCTATAAGTCATTTCTTCACAACCAATCAAATATCACTACATATCTCCGTCAGCTTCGTGACCTGCTCCCTCGACAGGCACCCCTGCGCCTTCTTTTTCAGTTGCAAGCTCCGCCATTTACGAAGCTCCAAGTTGTTATATCGCTCGGTGCTATTCGGATGGTGCCCGAATCGGGTCAGGTATTCAAGATAACTCTCAAAATACCTCTGCCAAGTCTCAGATTTGTGCAGTTCCTGAATGCTGTCGAGAGGTATCCCGGCTTCATGGTATCGCATCAGCCTGTGTTCCGGCATCTTCCCGGCGGCGTAGAGCTTCACCTGCGCGCAGTGCCACACGCCGATCTTTACGCCATTTGCAACATAATTCCTAACAGGGACGCTGTGATGCTCATTGAAATACTTGACCAGCATTTCAAAATTGCTGTTCCAGACAGTCTCCAGCTTGTCCCACGGGAATCCAATGGAGTCCAGCTTTGCTGCGCGCTCCTCGGACAATGTTCCCCTGTACCTTGCGGTGCGCTGTGAGTTCGCCCAGTTGTAAAGCACCTTGGCGTCATCGTCACTTTGCGCATCAGCATTTTCGGGGAACCGCCCGTGCAGCTTCACATATTCGCTGTACTGTTCAAATATCTCCTGCCACGACGTCCTCGTTTTCACGGACATCTTGCAGCCCAAGGCGATCAGCTTTTCAGCCTTTTCCTCGTCAAGCATTCCGTTCTTGTATTTCAACCGTTGGGCGTTGAGCCACGGGAACAGGTACTTTTTGTCCTCATCGACCTCCGACTTGGACGGGAAATGCCCAAGCCGCTTGGTGATCGTGCGGAGTTCCTCGTAGCACGCCTGCCAGTTGGCTTCGTTTACGTCCCAAGGAAATCCGATGCTGTTGAGCTTTTTGATTCGCTCCTTAGACAGCTTGCCTTGATTGTTCAGCACACGCTGCTGGGTCGCCCATTTGCCGATCAGCACGCCCTCGTAGGAGGTGCTGCCGTCGGGGAAGGAGCCGTGCTTCTCAACGTACTCTTTCAGCAGTTCAAAGTTGAAATCCCAACTGTTTGCAAAGGTGTCGTTCAGCTCGGTGAGGATCTCTCTGATGTCACGAACATAGTCGTAAAGCTCGAATTCGATTTCATCATACTCACCCTCGCCACGGGCTATCTCCATAAACCCGGCGTACTGCTGAGCGGTATCACCTGTCTCAAAGTTGTTGACAATATCGAAAATGACTGGTTTACTCTTCCTATCAGAGCAGGCGAGCGCTCGCCCCAGCTGCTGATAAAAAACGTTGGCGCTTTGGGTCGCCCGGAGCATTATCACTCCGTCAACGTCGTCGAAATGCACGCCCTCATTCAACATATCAATGCAGAACAGGAGCTTCAAAGCGCTGTCGCTCTTGTCGTGCCTGAACTCATCAAACTGCTTGTCCGATGCGCTGTTATGCGCATAGACAGTATATTTATGAATATCGTGATTGACTTTGGTAAACCACGAATCGCACTCATTGACCATTCTGCGGAGCTGCTCCACGTTCGGACAAAACACTATGAACTTGCCCGCCTTGTTGCGGATATGCTTCTCAAAAATTTTTTCAATGCCAACATCAAGCTCGGCTATCATGGACTTTGCTTTTCTGATCTTGCCGAGCAGAACATTTTTCAGTCTCGGATTGCCGGACTGTTCAGCCTTGATTTCAAGCTGTTCAATGTCGCCGCGGAAACTGTACCATGAGGTAACATAGGCCGGCAGCGGAAGAATTTTGCGCCTGATCGCTTCGGCAAGGCTCATGTTTACGGCATACACACCACCGAACAGTTCGTCAGCCATATTACGACCGCTGTCAAGGTAGCGGATAGGTGTTGCCGATGTGCCGAAAACCTGAGCATTGGGGTTACTGTCAAGTAAGTCCTGCACGCCCCGCCCCCACTCGTCCGCACCGCAGCGGTGGAACTCGTCAAGGACAATGTAGTCGTACTCAGATAACAACTCCGTCTGCGACAGCTTTGCGTATGTCACAAACTCGGTGTTGTCAAGAGAAATGTTGTTTTCGTCAGCTATGTTCTGCAACTGACCGAAAATGTAGGTGGACGGCGAGCAGACCGCAAAACGCTTGTCTGGATTGTCCGAGATCAGCTGCATTATGAGGTAGCTTTTGCCTGTGCCTGTAGGTTGGACCACCGCCACCCTCTGCTCGGTCTCAAAAAGGCGCACCATGTTCGCATAAGTCTCGCTGTTGTGTTTATGCAGAAGCATTGTCCTCACCTTCTTGGAGAATTCGATTGTTAGCGTTTGTTATCATAAAATAAATGAATTTGCGATAAAATAGGGTATAATGTAATAATAACATCAACTCACCTATTTTAACTAATATATTATATCATACTCGTTTTGAAGTGTCAAGTATTAAGATTTGAAAAACAACGCAAATCGGAATTTTGGCACAATTTACATCGTCATTCAGCTTTTTTTTGATTATTTTACGAACTGGAGGTATTTTTTATGGGAAAAATCAACGCTTATCACCGCAAGGACGGCAGATGGGAGGCACGGGTCTTGCAAGGGATCGGTAGCGGCTCAAAACGTATCTACCGATATTTCTATGGCACATCTAAAGAAGAAGCCGAGAGTAAGGCGGCGTTTGCGTGCAAAATGACATTTGAACCGGTATTAACGGAAATGACCGTCAAGGAACTGTGTTCGGAATGGCTGTCGGTCATGGCAAACAGAGTTAAGCTGTCCACCCTCGCAAACTACCGTATGAAAATAGAAAAGCACATCCTGCCCGCTTTTGGCGGAAAGATGTGCTGTGAGATATCATCGAAAACGGCCTATGCATTTATTGAAAAGAAACTGTCTGCCGGACTATCCGCCAGATATGTTTCGGATATCATGGTGCTGCTGAAGTCGATATTCAAGCATGCAAAAAGAGAGTATGGAATGGCAAACCCTTTCGAGGACATTGTTATGCCAAAGTGTATTAAACACGAGGTGCGTCTGCTTACGGTCGCCGAGCAGAAAACCTTGAGAACTTACATAAAAAATGAGCCTGCGCCTATAAATCTCGGAGTTATGCTCGCCCTTTCAATGGGCCTTCGTGTCGGCGAGGTCTGTGGGCTTATGTGGCAGGATATTGACATGGAAAAACGTATTCTGTCCGTCAGAAGAACTGTGCAGAGGATACCTGTACCCAGTGACAGCAAAAAGACCCGGGTAATAGTATCTCCACCAAAGAGCGTTAGCTCCGCCAGAGAGATACCTATACCAGACGATGTTTTTGTTATGCTCAAAAAAGTTGAATCTGCGCTCGACTGCTATATTTTAAGCGGTAACGATCAGCCCGTTGAACCTCGCAAGATGCAGTACGATTTAGCACGGATACTAAAAAACGCAAAATTGCCGTCAGTCAGATTCCTCAGTCTTCGTCATGCTTTTGCATCAAAAGCTATCGAGGTGGGCTTTGATGTAAAGACCCTCTCGGAGATTTTAGGCCACTCAAAAATTGAGCTCACAATGAATCTTTATGTCCATTCCAACATTGACCGCAAACGTTCCTGCATGAAGCTGATGAAATGGTCTGCTTAACGTCATTTTGCCGTCAGATGTGGTCAATTGTTATACTGTAGTCCTTGATTTTTCGGCACTTTTGAGGAGATGTTTGTAAATCATTTATTTTATGATAACAAACGCTAACAATCGAATTCTCCAAGAAGGTGAGGACAATGCTTCTGCATAAACACAACAGCGAGACTTATGCGAACATGGTGCGCCTTTTTGAGACCGAGCAGAGGGTGGCGGTGG
>JAFVBU010000007.1 GCA_017479805.1 Ruminococcus sp. | reverse complement strand
GTAGGGGAGCCCGCCCTCGGGCTCCCGTC
This sequence comes from Ruminococcus sp., assembly GCA_017479805.1. Taxonomy (GTDB): domain Bacteria; phylum Bacillota; class Clostridia; order Oscillospirales; family Ruminococcaceae; genus Ruminococcus. Next base: position 11,253 of record JAFVBU010000007.1, on the reverse strand, counting down.
GTTGGTCGAATTGTAACTACAGATTCATTCTCAATTCTTTATAGATGTCGTTGAGCATTTCCGCCGAACGCTCCCATGTGAAGCCCTTTGCACGTTCAATTCCCTTTCGGCTCAGGTCACGGCGCAGCTTTTCGTCGGTGCACAGCCTGTAAAGTCCCTTTGCTATGCTTTTCACCGAGTAGGCATCGCATATGACCGCACAGTCTCCCGTTACCTCGGGAAGTGAAGCCTCCGCCGACGTCAGCACGGGAACTCCGCAAGCCATAGCCTCCAAAGGCGGCATACCGAAGCCCTCGTATATGGACGGGAACACAAATGCCAGCGCTCCGCACATAAGCGGATTCAGGTCATCGGATGGGACGTATTTGGTGAATATCACCTTGTCCGTCAGCCCAAGTCTCTCCACACGGCTGTAAATGCCGTCATTCAGCCATCCCTTGCCCCCTGCCATGACCAGCTTCGGGCAATCCTCACCCAGCTTATCCGCAAGGTGACCGTAGGCTGTAATAAGCCTTTCGAGGTTCTTTCTCGGCTCGATAGTGCCGAGGTAGAGGAAGTAGTCTCCCTCAATATCAAGTGACTTTTTCACCTCGGGTATACGCTCGGGCTCGGTGCAGGGATGGAAGCGCTCCAAGTCCACACCGCAGGGGACTACACGTATCTTTTTCTCATGCTGAGGAAAATATTTTACTATCTCCGACTTTGAAAATTCCGAATCCGTCACTATGATATCCGCACGCTTCATGGAGCGTTTCAGCCCCATTTCAAGCATAAAACGGGTGCGTCCCCTGACAGTTTCGGGGAAAGCCTTGTACACCATGTCGTGAACAGTCACGACCTTTTTGCCGTGGACGAAGGGCGGCACGATGTAGTTGAAAAAGTGGGTGACATCGGACTTTTTCCCGAAGAACCACGAATAAGGCACAGGCAGAAATGTGCTTGCGGCACGGTAGAGATAGCCCGAAAAGCCCGAAATATTCATGCCGATAGTACCGCCTGCAAAGCCCGATACACGGTCTATGCGCTCATTATCGCCGCTGGTAAAAAAGCTGTATTCATAGGTGTTTTCGGGGTGTATGCGTGCCAGCGCCTGTGTCTGTCCCACCTCGCACCAGCCGATCCCTGTTATTTTATCGCTGCAAATCGGTACAGCGTCGAATGTTATCTTCATTTATTCTCCTTTTCAGATGAAAGCAAGATATACGGTAAATCCCAACACAGCCATGTGCAGAGCGAAAAACACGCAAAACCAGACCGTGCTCCTTATCCTTGAATATTTTTCCACACAGCAGACCGACGGGTCTTTTTCATCGTAAAAAATATTGACAGTGCCGCTGTTGTCCTTACGCAAGGGCGAAAAATCGCATATTTCGCTGTATTCGTTACCGCCGACGTTATAATAAGCCCTTATATATTCCTGACCTCTGCCGTTGAGACAGCTTACCAGCTTTCCCTCGGAATATGCGCCGTTTTTTTCAAGGCGGCTAAAGAGTATGGCTCGCCTTAAATTAAATATCCACAGCGACGCACAGACAAGGTTCAGAGCCGTAACTGCCGCCGCACCAAAGCCGAATTTCAGGGATATTGCCAGAACTGCCGCAAACCCGGCCGCAGTAATAAGCACCAGCTTCAGCATCCTCTTGGGGTGAGCAACTGCGAAAGAGACAACTGGTACGCCTATTATCGCCAGATAAACGATATTGCTCCACCGTTCCTCTCCGATAAAAAACATCGGAACGGTAATTACTGCGATAACTCCCATAACAGCTAAAAATGCGCCAAAAATCCCTTTCGGATCGAATTTGAGCAGCTTGAACAAGTCCCTGAACAGCTTCACAAGAAGCACAAGTACGACGCCGACCAATAGCATTTCAATTATGAAGCGGTAGCCTATGCTGCTGAATCCGCCCGTCAGTGCCGCAGAAAAGTTCATCCCGACCATATTTAAAGCATTATCTTCTGCAATACCTGCTTTTCGAGTTCTACTATATAGTCCTCGGTATCCTTGACGGAAAAGCCCGAACCGCCGAAAATAAGCCCTTTAGCCTTTCTCACGGGCATACTTCTTATGCGCTCCAGCTCTGCGTTCACCGCCGCATCGGAGAGCTTCATATCGTCAATGACTGTGATAAGCGCATTATAGGCATCTATCTTTGCAAGGACGTCATTTTTCTCGTAGCCGCCCTTTTCCGTTTTCAGCTCAAAATCCTCCATAAGTATGCTCCTTTCATGCCATCTCTTTCAAAAGATATACAGTTAACCCCAGAGTCCCAACCTGCAACACAAACATAATGGCGAACATGATGATACTGTTCACCAGCGACACCGTTTTCACGCAGAATTTCCCAGGGGCGTCCCTGTCGCAGAGTATATCGAACGTGCTTCCGTTCTCTTTCCGGCGGACTAAAATTATATCAGCTCTGCCCTCGTGAGAATTGCCCTCAGCATCGGTATACCTGACGATATGCGCCGCACTTCTGCCCGTTGTTCTGCCTATGACTGTCGCCGTATTGGGTATGCCGTTCCTTTCAAGCCCGATATTCTCTATCAGGTATTTCAGCGAGGGATAGGCAAGAAGCGCCGTAACGCCGTTTACTCCCACGGCAGCAGCGATGTGTATGCCGAAAGCAAATCCTGTGACCGCAAGCACGATAACCGCCGCAATAACGCAAAAAACTATCTTCTTTGCCCCTTTCGGGTCATATTTTGCAAAGACGATAAATACAGCAAGCAAAAATCCGCCGTAAAGTATATCCGTCCATAAATCCTCGCCTAAAAACAGCGCAGGGACGATTAGTGCCGCAAGCACTCCTATAACGATTAGCACGGCTTTCAGTGCGCCTTTTGGATTTGCGATAAGATATTTTATGAACCTGACAAAAAAGTATCCAAGCAATATGACAGACACAAGTCCTGCCAGCAGAATAAAGCCGTATTCTGCTGTAAATTCCAGTATTTTTCCCATATCATTGCCCCGTATTCCGATAAAAGTACCCCTGCTTTTATCGGCTTGACTGTTAGTTCTTATGAAACAGCCGTGAGACGAGTCTGCGACCGTCTCCCTACCTTGTTAGGGAGGCTCTGCCTCCCTCGTTCACCCTCCGCCAAAGGGAATATATTCCCTTTGGAATCCCGGTGTTATGCGGCTTCGCCGCTTTTATATATTATTTATTTTAATTTCGTGCTCCGCAATAGCAAGATCGTTCTTGACCATGCGCTCCACAAGCTGTGAAAAGTCTATCTCACGCTTCCAGCCCAGTGCCTTTTCAGCCTTTGACGGGTCGCCTAAGAGTATATCCACCTCAGCAGGGCGGAAAAACTGCTTGTTCACCTTGACAATGGTCTTGCCGTTTGCCTTATTTACGCCTATCTCGTCAACTCCGCTTCCCTGCCACTGAACGTCGATACCAACGTGTCTGAACGCAGTTTCCACGAATTCACGGACAGTTCTTGTCTCGTTGGTCGCTATAACGTAGTCGTCGGGCTTGTCCTGCTGTAGCATAAGCCACATTGCACGGACATAGTCCTTTGAGTGACCCCAGTCACGCTTGGAGTCCATATTTCCCAGCTCTACGTATTCCTGCAAGCCCAGACTGATACGTGCAGCCGCCTGAGTTATCTTACGTGTAACAAATTCTATTCCACGGCGCTCGCTCTCATGGTTGAAAAGAATGCCCGAGCAGGCGAACATATTGTAGCTTTCACGGTAATTCTTGGTTATCCAGTGACCGTACAGCTTAGCCACACCGTATGGGCTTCTCGGGTAAAAGGGAGTAGTCTCTTTCTGTGGAGTTTCCTGCACCAGACCGAACATCTCGGATGTAGAAGCCTGATAGAAGCGAGCCTCGGGCTTGACTATGCGGATAGCCTCCAGAATATTTGTAACGCCCAAAGCGTCGATATCGGCAGTACCGAGGGGAGTATCCCAGCTTGTAGCCACAAAGGACTGTGCCGCAAGGTTGTACACCTCGTCAGCCTGAGAAATTTTCATAGCGGATATAAGTGAAACAGGGTCGGTCATATCGGCATAGATAAGGTGCACCTTGTCCTTGAGGTGGGCGATATTGCCGTAGTCAACAGTAGCCTTTCTTCTCCAGATGCCGTAAACGTTATAGCCCTTTTCCAGCAGAAGCTCTGCCAGATAAGAGCCATCCTGACCTGTTATTCCTGTGATGAGTGCGTTTTTCATATTTATACTCCTTTATTTCAATTCAGAATTCGGAATGCGGAATGCGGAATTGCGGTATCGCCTGTCGGCGATCAATTTAAAATAATTACGAATTACAAAATTTCAAATCCGTCAGCGTAAGCTGACACAATAATTCCGAATTCCGAATTCCGCATTCCGAATTAACTCAGACCAGTTCAAGTCTTTCCTGTTCTTTAAGCTGTGCAATGACCTTTTTTACGTCCTGTGTGCTGTTTTTGCTGCATACCAGCAGGACATCGTCTGTGTCCACAACTATCAGGTCACGAGTGCCCACAGCCGCAATAAGGCGCTTTCCGCCGCATATGGTGGTGCGCTTTGAATCCACGGCTATAACGTCGCCCTCGATATAATTCTTGTCGTCGTCAGTCTCGTTGATACGCTCCATTGCCAGCCAGCTTCCCACATCGTCCCAGCCGAAGCTGCCTGGGATGGTGTAGATATTCTCAGCCTTTTCCATTATGCCGAAGTCCACCGACTCCGACGGGAAAGCCTCGAACTCACGTACAAGCACTTCCTCATAGCTGTCCGTACCGAAGCTCTCGCCTATTTTCAGCGCTCCCACATAGACCTCGGGCATGAATCGCCTGATATTCGCCATGATGGATGAGGTTTTCCACACGAACATTCCGCTGTTCCAGAGGTAATTTCCCGAAGCAAGGTACTTCTTGGCGGTGGCAAGGTCGGGCTTTTCCACGAATCTCTCCACAGCATAAGCGTCGCCGCACTCCTCCCCGAAGTTGATATAGCCGTAGCCCGTTTCGGGGTAAGTGGGAGTAATGCCGACGGTGACGAGGTTCTCGCCCTCCTCAGCCGCCGCAGCCGCTTTTTTCAACGTCTTTGTGTAGATATTCTCATAGCCGATGAGATGATCCGAGGGGAGCACAAGCATTATAGCATCGTCGTACTTCCTGTTTATGACAGCCGCCGCAAATGCGATACACGGCGCCGTGTTGCGTGCACAGGGCTCAAGGAGGATATTCTCCCTCGGTATCTGCGGAAGCTGTTCCTCCACTATTTCCCTGTACGCGGCATTTGTTACCACAAAGATATCCTCGTCAGCCACCAGCTTTTTAAGGCGCTTGACTGTTTTCTGTATCATGGTGTCTCCGTCTGCTGTAAGCGACAGAAACTGCTTGGGACAGGTATTTCTGCTCTTTGGCCAGAATCTTTCTCCCCGTCCGCCTGCCATTATGACTGCTGTCATGTTCATTCGTCTTTTGTCTCCTTTTTCTGCTGTTTCAGAAGTATGCCCTCTGCTATCTCGGCATTGTTCTTCGGTGGGAACAGCATTGTTTTTATAGTCATGAGTATTATCTGAAGATCCAGCCTTATCGAGTAGTTCTCGATGTACATGAGATCCATTTTCAGCTTGTCGTAGGGGGTAGTGTCATACACACCCGTTACCTGTGCATAGCCTGTCAGCCCTGCCTTGACTTTAAGGCGGAAGCTGAATTCGGGCATATCCTTTTTGTATTCCTCAGTAAGCTCGGGGCGCTCGGGTCTCGGGCCAACCACGGACATATCGCCTTTCAGGATGTTGAAAAGCTGGGGGAATTCGTCAATGCGGAACTTTCTGAGCACCTTTCCCACGGGAGTTATGCGGTCGTCCTCCTCAGCGGCAAGACGGGCTTTTCCGTCCTTTTCGGCATCAACTATCATACTGCGGAATTTCAGCACGTGGAACACCTTTTCGTCGATGGTCAGCCGCTTCTGCTTGTAAAGCACGGGACCGCCGTCGCACAGCTTCACGGCAATGGCGGATATGAGCATGATGGGGCTGAGTACGATTATGCACACCAGTGAGAAAACAATATCGAAAACACGCTTTACAGCCCTCGCCTCGAAGTCCAGACCGTAATTTCTGCACAGAAGCAGGGGAGTGTCGAAAAGTCTGATATCGTCAGCTCCACGGATGATTATATCCGATATTTTCGGGGCGATATAGGTGCGGATGGAGTGCTCGAAGCAGAATTTCAGATAGTCGTTGCGAAGCTCCGCAGGGATATCGCAGATAATGACGCCCTCATATTTAAGTATAAGCTCCCTGACCTTGTCCGCAGGCTCGCTGACACTGACGGACTCGCATATCATGTACTTGTCCACACGCTGGCTCATTTTCATGACCAGAGCCGCCGCCTGACTGCTTCCGTAGACGATCACCAGCTTTCTCGGCGGATAGATAAGGAAGTACAGCTTTCCCGTAAGTACCGTCCAAATGGCGATAACGCCGAAATGAACAAAGGTCATTTGCAGTATCGGGGCGACCTTCATGAAGTCACGTCCGATAAGGCTGATGAGGAAGTATGACACTGTATTCACGCAGACCATCGATATCATCTGCGAATAGAGCATATCCGTTTTTTTCAGATAGCCCAGCTTGAAGCCGCCGTAAGCCTTGAAGAAAAGCCATATCAGCAGGCAGTAGATGGCGATGAGAGTCCAGTTTCCACGCCTGTAGTAGGGCAGTACGATGGTGGAGCTGTACTCCTTGTACCACACAAAGGCGAAGATACCCGTCAGTATCCCCATGAGCACCAATGCCGAAGCAAAGGTGATAAGTCGTTTATATTTATCTCGTTTACTCATTTTACGCAAAAATTTTAAGGAACACCGCCCTCGGCGCTCCGTTGAGGTTGGATTTTTCGCAGACTGCATTTATACTCTGCGCTACAGCAAATATCCATAAATGCTTGTATAACTTTTGTGAAACAGCGAGGGCATTGTTCCACAGATACAGTCTGACATGATAATTATACCAAATAGCGCTATGGGTGTCAATAGAAGCCGTAATGATTTACAAAAAGCTGTCACAAAATACAGCAATATGCACAGTTTTTTCCGCCTGCACGTTCCGACAGATTTTTCACTCCCGTCGGGTTATAATATTGAAGTGTACTCCTCATCACCGCCGTTTTTCCGCCTTAGCTGAATGACCGAAACGGCTATGATAAGCACCGCAGGCAGTATGCAGGGGAGCAGTCTCCGCTGGTACATATGGCTTATCTGCTCCATTGTGAACTTGTCCGACCAGCCGCTTCGGTCAGCGTGGATGCACAGCTTTCTGAGCATAGCCAGACACAGCGACGCTCCCGAAAAGGAAAAAATGACCGCCAGCACATTTGCCGTTTTCTTCCTGAAAAAGCATAAAACAGCCGCCGCTGACATAAGTGCCGCCGCCACGATGAAAAGCGCTCCAACACGGCTCAGCTCAGCGCCGTATGACCTGCCGTTGTAAAGCAGTCCCGCACCTGTCATGGCAGGCATGAAAAGGCAGTATATCGCCGAAAGCAAGGCTGTTGCGGCTTTCGTCAGCTTCATGGGGACGCTGTTTTTTTCGGTTATTTTTCTCATTTTTAACTCCGATTTTCATTTATAATATCTGCTGTCAGGCTAATAATAATTGTGTTCACCCGATACGTGAACACGAAAGGAATGACAAAATGCATATCAAAAAAATTATGACAAAAGCCGCCGCAACTGTATTATTTGCGGCTCTTGCGGGATTATTCACCACCGCACAGTACTACTCCGAGCGCCTGCCCGATGTGCTGACGGCGGAGACTGCTTCCGAGGTGCGTATAGCCGAATATCCCGAAATATCGCTGTGTTCGGGCAACTCAGACAGCTTCTTCGCCTCGCCGACCGAACAGGCTACCCTCTCCCTTTTCGGAGCGATACCCGTGAAAAACGTCCGACTGAAACAGTCCGAAGCCCCGACTCTCATCGTCGGCGGCAAGCCCTTCGGCATAAAACTGCTGATGGAGGGAGTTATGGTCACGGGGCTTGGCGACGTTGAAGCCGACAGCGGCGAACCCGTTTGCCCAGCCGCCGAAGCAGGCATAGAAACGGGCGATATCGTGCGGTCTGCCAACGGTAACGTCCTGACCTCCAACCTCCAGCTTCAAGCCCTGATAACCAAAAGCGGCGGTTCGCCCATCAGACTTTCGGTACAGCGTGAGGACAGCCGCTTTGAAACGGTGCTGAAGCCCGTATTTTCGGAGAAAAGCAAGCAGTGGAAAGGCGGGATGTGGGTGCGTGACAGCATCGCAGGCATCGGCACTATGACCTTCATCGACAAGGCAACAGGGCGTTTCGCAGGTCTGGGGCATCCCATCTGCGACAGCGACACAGGCGGTATAGTTCCGCTTCACAGCGGTGAAGCCGTCCCCATCGAGATCGCCGACGCTAAACGTGGCGAAAAGGGCATCCCCGGGGAGCTGCGTGGACAGTTCTCCGCAGGCAGCAGCTTTGGCACTCTCGACACCAACACCGACTGCGGTATCTTCGGCAAGCTGAATGAGGAGACTTTTGCCGAAATATCGGCGGAAAGCGTGGAGTACAAGCTGGGCTACCGACAGGATATCACCACAGGCGAGGCGGAGGTGTGGACTACCGTTGACGGCGATACTCCGCAGAAATACGCAATAAACATCGAAAAGATCGACTACACCGCCGAGGACAGCACAAGAAATATGCTGATACGGATAACCGATGAGCGGCTTATCGAAGCGTCAGGCGGCATAATACAGGGCATGAGCGGCAGTCCGATAATCCAGAATGACAAGCTCATCGGAGCGGTAACACACGTATTTGTCACCGATCCCACCTGCGGATATGCAATTTTTGCTGAAAATATGGCAGAATGCATAAACAAGTGATAGACTTTCTATCATTTGATAGTCAAACTTTCCACAATATTTATGACTAACCGTCAATTTCAGCTCATCCTATAAAAACAAATAGGGCGTTACCTATGTAACGCCCTTGAGTTGTGTTGTTGGTAATTATCTGTTTTCTTCACTGAAGCCGCTGTCAACGAGGTCGATAAGAGCATCAACTGCTGCCTTCTCGTCAGCGCCGTCTGCGATAACCTTGATGGTAGTACCGCCTACGATACCGAGTGAAAGGATTCCGAGCAGGCTCTTAGCGTTTACTCTGCGCTCTTCCTTTTCGATCCAGATAGAAGCCTTGAATTCGTTAGCCTTCTGGATGAAGAAGGTAGCAGGTCTTGCGTGAAGTCCAACCTGATTCTTTACTGTTACTTCTCTGACAAACATATACAACTCTCCTATTCTCTGATGCGCCGCTGTGATTTTTGTTTTATAATAATGGGTATTTGCTGTTCAGCGGTCGCTGCAAATGTCTCACTTGCTGATATCATTATACAATCAAATTTATGCATAGTCAATGGATTTTTTGTTTAAAATCAAAAGAATCATTTAATTTCTACATTTAGATTAAATCAGAAGTTCATTTTTTTCTTTTGCTTGTTAATATTCACTACAAAAAATTGTTGACTATCATTGTTGAACTTCCACAATATTCAACATTTTATTGTATTTAAACTATCCAAACTAAATTTTAATTCGTTCACTATTAGTTCATTATATGACAATATTATTATTTTTTATGGGTATCAAGTCAACCATCGACACAAAATGGAGAGAGTTTTCAACTGACCTTATGGTCATTTTTTCCTTTTCGGTATTACAGGGTGTTCGATCATATACTTTTCATACAGATCGGGACGGCGCTCGGCAGTTATCGCAAGGCTCTGCTCATGCCGCCACTTTTCAATATTTGCGTGGTGACCCGACAGAAGAACAGGCGGAACAGCCTCATCCTCCCAGACCTCGGGACGGGTATAATGCGGATATTCCAGCAATCCGCTGTAGATACTCTCCTCCTCGAAGCACACATCGTCCGAGAGAACGCCCTTGCACATCCTCGCAACAGCGTCGGTCAGCACCATTGCAGGAAGCTCGCCGCCCGTGAGAACATAGTCGCCGATGGAGATTTCCTCGTCCACTATCTTATCGATCACACGCTGGTCAACACCCTCGTAGTGACCGCAGATTATGAGAATATCGTCCATTTTCGACAATTCCACAACTCTCTGCTGGTCGAGGACTTTACCTTTGGGCGACATATATATTGTATGCGGTTTTGAGCCGAATTCTTCACAAACTGCCTTGTAACAATTGTAAATCGGGTCACACTGCATGACCATGCCCATTCCGCCGCCATAGGGAGTATCGTCCACACGGCGGTGCTTATCGTGGGTATATTCACGTATTTGCCGGCAGTGAACGTTTATTTTTCCGGCTTTTCTGGCTCTTCCCACAATGCTCTCACCAAGTACGGCCTCACACATTTCCGGGAACAGGGTTGCTATCTCAATGTTCATGATGTTTTTCCTTTATGTTTATTGTTTATCTGGCTTCTCATAGAAGAAATTTATCGAAATAACTTTTCCTGCTGCCTCGATAACTTCCAGCTTTCCGCCGTCAGTAGTCTCATAAAAATAAATTCCGTCTGTTTCAGGCTCTCCCAGCTTTTCCTCCAGCAGTTTGACATCGTCATTGGCAGTGAATCCGTCAATGGAAACAACTCCTCTGTTGAAGTCGTTGGGAGTGAAAAGTATGTAATCTATATTCCTGTTTTCATTGACCTCTTCTTTATCGCAGTTGTATCCTAAGGTACACACTATACCGTCCTTGTTGAAAATGTCTATCACAGAGCCGTCGTCGCCGCTCTGTACGTAGGAATCGAGAGTGAAGCCTTCACCGAAATCTGCAAAGGTCATGGGAGTTTTGAGTTTAACTCCGTCTATGGATATCTTTCCGGCAAGCTCTGCTGTTGTAAAGCTTGCTGCGCCGGAGGAAGCTGTATCCGAAGAGGCTGTGGAGCTGCTGCTGTCAGAGCTTCCGCAGCCTGTGAATGTTAATGCCATGCCCAGTGCAAGGGCGGCGCTGATGAATTTGTTTGCTTTCATATTAACTCCTTTTTCAGTCAAAAAGTCCGTCCAGAGGACGAATCGTCATAATGTCATTTTCAAGGTCGGTAGAGACTATGACATCGGCTATAGCCGGCACCAGATACTCCTTATCATCGCCCTTTATGACGTATACATCATTTGCACCGGTCTGCATAACGTCGTCAAGACGGCCGTATACCTGGCCGGAATCGGCATCTCTTACCTCCATGCCGATGAGGTCCTGAATAAAATAGGTGTCGTCATCAAGCTCAAGGTCGTCACGGTG
>JAFVBU010000042.1 GCA_017479805.1 Ruminococcus sp. | reverse complement strand
TTAGCCGCTGTTATACTGACAATGGTGGCTATGACGGTAGGTATCGTCCTCTCGTTCATCATCATGTCCCAGAACCGCAAGAAATTCTCGTCAATGCTGAAAGAAATGGCGGAGCTGGACAGCAATATGCAGAAGCTGGACGATATCATCATGCAAAGCGCTGTCAAGAAGCTGGATATGCTCCCAAAAAGCGAAAATGCCCTGCTGAAAACTCTTGCATCGGGCGAGCCTGAGAAAGGCTTCACCCACAACGAGTACGACGAAATGCATACGAGCATTGCCTCTGTTGCGAAAAAGCTGGGCAGATACCTGCGATACGTTGATTCCGAGGTTCACACCGACGACACTACAGGTACGCTCAACAAGATAGCCTACAAGGATAAAATCAAGGAATTTGACGAGGCTGTCTCAAACGGAACTGCTGAATTTTCCGTGGGATTCTTCGATATCAACGACTTAAAGGATACCTACGTTCACAAGGGCTTTGAAGCAGGCGAACAGCTCATGTATGAGTGTGCAAGGATATTGCAGGAGATTTTCGGCAAAAAGAATGTTTACCACATCACAGGCGACGAGTTCATCATACTTGCTGAGGGAAAGGGGCGCTTGGATATGGACGAGCTTTTCGACAGGTTCGATAAGGCGATCGACAGCTACAACTCCCGTGAGGACACAGCAGGTCACTTCTCCGTGGCAAAGGGAGCATCCACCTACACCGCCGAAAAGCACAGCTGCTACCGTGATGTTTTCGTAGAAGCAAAGTTACGCTGCGACGAGGACAAAGCCGCTTTCTATAAGCGACGTTCCTGAGTAGTAAGCAGTGAGCAGTAAGTAGTTTTCAGAAATCAGTAGGGGCGCACATTGTGCGCCCTTTTTTAGTGTCAGGAATTGAGAATTGAGAATGTAGGTGGCGATACCCACATCGCCCGTGGGTAACATCTAAATTAACATGAACCCGATTGTAGGGGCGGATATTATCCGCCCTCAGAGTGTCAAAAAACCTATTGTGGAACGCCGAGGGCGGCGTTCCCTACAAAATAATTTACGTAGAATAGCCGAATTGTAGGGGCGCATTCCGTGCGCCCGTGTTGTTTCTTACATAAAAACGGACTTTTTCGACAGGCTGAGGGGCGGATATTATCCGCCCTATTTTTTACAATAAAATTTGTGGCTATATTTTGTAGGGGACACCGCACTTGACACGTGCCCTCCACCTCTGTCCTTCGGACATCTCCCCACACTGTGGGTCGGGAGCCCGATGGCGGGCTCCCCTACAAAGCAGAATTATGACAAAGATTACGGGCGCACAATGTGCGCCCCTACATTTTCAATTCTCCATTCTCCATTCACAATTCTCAATTTCTAACAATTGTGCCAAAAAGAGAACGGGTCATAAAAGCCCGTTCTCTTTTTAAGGCAATACCGCACAAAGATTGTGCTGAAGATGCGCTGTCAGATTTTTCGTCAGATTGTATAGAAATTCCGCAGGCATACTGACGTATGTCAAGGAATTTCTGTGCAAGATGACGGAAAATATGCAAACAGATTCAGTGCAAAGCCGTCAGGCGTGCTTTGTGCGGTGTTGCCTTAAATATGGAAAATGTAAGGATAAATAGGACGCTTGATTAATACATAAAAGGTGTATGCTGAGCGAGGACGCCCGATGGGGTGAAGGTCTCGGCTGTGTCGCCGTAGGTGTAGGTTATCTCCGAATCGGGAGCGTAGTATTTGCCTGTGCTGAACGACTCGCCGCCGACGGTGTACTTCACTGTATCGCCTGTTGAAGCGATACCTGCTGTTATGCCGTTTTCAACGTTTGTGATGGAAAGATCGGCATTTGTGCAGTTGAAAGCGAGAGTCGAAGCAGTTGTGCCGTATGTCATCTTGACAGTAGCATTAGCGGCAGACTGCTGGTAAGTGATACCGTTTGTTATCTGATATCTTGCGTTCAGAGAGCCTGCAAGGAGATTCTTGGTCTTTCTCGGAAAGTGAACGGTCTGGAACACAAGGTGCTCGGGATCGTACTGAGTATCAAAGAGAGTTACCATCTCATCGGGATTTGCCATAGCTCTCTCAACTACGCCTTCCTGTGGATAGAAATTGATAGTTGTAGCCATATCCGCAGGCTTGCTGTACTGGATAACCGTAGCTTCGGCGTTCTTGTCAAGTCTCACCTTAACGAGAGCCGCCATGCTCTGAGAGTCCTTATCGTACATCAGACCGTAAACGAAGCGGTTGTTCGGTGTATTTGTGATAATGCCGATCTCGTCATACTGACCGACAGTCATTGTGTGAAGAAGCTCTATTTCGTCCTCGGGGATACCCTCAACAGTGAATTCTCCGTCGCTGTAGGTAAGTGTAACACCGTCGATGGTCACGAAATCATTGCCCATTGTGGAGTAAACGGTATCATCAGAAACGTGGGTCACGAATTCAATGCCGTTTTCACGCTTTGTGACCTCTGCATTGACGAGGTTTACAGTTTCATTCAGTCCGTAAGCAGTCTGGGTGAAAACATCGTCATCACGGCTCACATTGGTGAAGAAATTGTAGGTCTTACGCATGAAAGGCGCAGTTTCCTCAGCCATAGCGTCGTGAGTGAGGTTAATAGTTCCCCACGATGAAACGTTAGTGCTGAGAGAAGTGCCGTCAGCGTAGGTAGTCCTTGCATTGGTGCTGTAGTCGTTTTTGCCTATTTTAAGGACAGAATCTGCATTGATAATGCCGACCTCCGAATACCACGGACTTATCATAGCTGAAGCGCCGCCGTTAGCGTATGACAAGTAATAAGGGGAAAGGGCGATAGCGGAGGCAGTGGCATTATTTGTGATATATGCGTTATATGAATCGGAGCTTATCACCAGGTCGCTGTTTGAATTAACGTACTCGGCAACATTTCCGTTTTCATCGTAGTTTATGGTAACTTCGCCGTCAATGGTGCGAAGTCCTGCCAGAGAAGCCTTGAACAGAGTGAGGTCGAGGAGGTTGACATGACCGTCACGGTTCACATCGGCAGTTCTTTTCTGAGCGTCGGACAGTACAGACAGCCATAATACGCCTTTTTTCATAGCTGTCAGGTCGCTGAGGTCAACAGTTCCGTTGAGGTCAACATCTCCGAGCTTGTATGTCTCCTGAGTAAGCGGTGCAGCGCTTGCCTGAAAAGCTGCGGCAGAGGTAATGAGGGTAAGACTTGCGAGGAATGCAGCGATTTTTCCGGTTTTTTCATACAAAACATCCTTCCGTCTAAAATGACTATCGGTCATTTTAATAATATATTTTAACCCTGATTTTTTTTATATTTCAGGGTCAATTGCAGGTCAGTATATTTATTTATTTGTTGTATTTGAGGAGTATGTTAATATCACGTTCATCTTTCTGTAACACATTATAGCATGGCTGTTAATAATTGTCAATACAGAAAAAAGCCCTCATCCGTTGGTGATTTTATACAATTAGTACTATTGATTTTTATATATGAGATGTTACCTATCATATATACCAACTTAAATGATAAACCTGTGAAAATATATTTTTGCCGTAAATTCGGTAATTGAAGATGTATTATCAAAAAAATGCTTTAAAGGATAAATATTTCTGAATTGTAACATAGTATAAATAAATAACCTTTAGTTGTATGCTTGAACAGGCTTTTTCGGAGGTATGAATTTTTTATGAAGATATATCTTATCGGCAATCGAACGAGTAAACATTATTACCTGTGCAGACCGGTAAAAAACTTTCGGAGTGAACTCAACACGTGGCTGAGCATCAACAAATGAATATTCTTCCCCATTATAATAATATTTATCTTTCATTTGTGCTGTCATTTTCCGGACTGCCTTTCTGTATATTTTATACGCCGCTACAATACATTTTAGGGCATTGCTCGGATTCATTCACACTTGATGTATATGTCATTGTCTTAAAAATGCAACACTTTAAGATTCGACATTCTCATGACAAACAATAAAACCTTCGATGACTTAAACATAGCATAAAAACGGTAATTTCAATCTGATATTATAAAAAGTTATTTATAAATAATAATCACAAAAAAGCTACGCAAAAAATGCGTAGCTTTCGACTTGTGAAAGTGGAACAATATAGATACCAAAAATACTTGCCTAAAAATAGGCATTTTCGAGTTTTTGCACAGAGCACATTCGATTTTCTGTTGAGTCATTATTTTACTTTTGCTTCAAATAAAGCATAGATTTCTGTGATTCAATTTCTTGCTCTTAGTTCTTCCTCATTGTCCATATTTTTATCCTCGCTGTT
>JAFVBU010000041.1 GCA_017479805.1 Ruminococcus sp. | reverse complement strand
GTTACAATAAAAATTACCTGTGTAGGGGCTGCCTTTGGCAGCCCACGGATAACCCTAATTACAGCCATTTACACAAATGCATTGTAAAACAAAGGACGCCAAAAGGCCGCCCCTACATTCTCAATTCTCCATTCTCAATTCTCAATTTCTGCCACCTGCCACCTGACAACTAAGCACTAATACACTAATCTCCCCCAAGCCTTGCACCGTCCCAAATAATATGCTATAATAAAGGCAAAGGTGGTGACGGGATGAATCGGCTTATCGACAAATCAGCTATACTTCTCATATGTCTGCTGAGCTTCGGGCTTTCGGACAGCTTTGCCGCACCTGTTGTGGCGGCGCTCATATCAGTGGGAGCTTCCGCTCTGGTACAGCTTTTCTCGGGCACTAATGCCGCTGTCGGGATACTTCTGCTGTCCTCGGCTATGTGCGGTGTTTTCCCTGCATTTTTCTGTGCCTTTCCCCTTATGCTCTACGACGCTCTCTGCGAGAAAAAGAAGTGGGCTGTACTGCCTGCGGCGGCGGTATTGCTGAATATGGACAGATTTTCCCCTTACCAGTTCATCATAACAGCTACAGGCACGCTTATTACTATTATAATGTATCAGCGTATCAACGGTCTGGAGACCTCTCTCAACAGGATAACACAGCTCCGTGACAAAGTGACCGAGCAGAATATGGTGCTCTCACAGCGCAATCATACCCTTGCCGAAGCGCAGGACAATGAGATACGCATTGCCACTTTAAAGGAGCGCAACCGCATTGCCCGTGAGATACACGACAATGTGGGACATATGCTGACCCGTTCCCTGTTGCAGGCAGGTGCGCTGATGATAATAAACAAGGATGAGAACCTGAAAGAGCCGCTTTCGGGGCTGAAAGACACCCTTGACAGCGCCATGACCAGTATCCGTGAAAGTGTCCACGACCTCCACGACGATTCTGTTGATCTCCGAAAAGTCATAGAGGAGAGCATAGCGGCAGTTGACGAGCGGTTCACGGTGAAGCTGGACTATGACATAAGCGACAATATATCGGGAAAATTGAAGCTGTGCTTCGCAGGCATAGTCAAGGAGGGGCTTTCCAACGCCGTCAAGCATTCAAACGGTGACAGGATAAGCATACTTCTCCGTGAGCACCCTGCGTTCTATCAGCTAATGATAGAGGACAACGGCAAATGCGGTGAAATACGTGAAAGCGGCATAGGCTTGCAGAACATGAAAGACCGTGCGGCATCGGTAAACGGCAACATCAGCTTCACGCCCTCGGAAAAAGGCTTCCGTATCTTCATGTCAACTCCCAAGCTGCCGAGCTGACGTCAGCTCGACCACGTACACGCTTCGCTCGTAAACTCGCTTACTCTCTGCGAGGCTTTTACTCTGCTTTCGCTCGCTTTTACTAAATTCGGGGCGGTGGTATGGGATTTTTTGTACGGCTCTGCTTTCGCACAACGTTAGTAAATATGGAGAGATGATGTAGGGGCGGATATTATCCGCCCGATGGATACAATGCCAATTGTAGGGGACGCCGCCCCGAGCTGACGTCAGCTTGACCACACTCACGCTTCGCTCGTAAACTCGCTTACTCTCTGCGAAACTTTTACTCTGCTTTCGCTCGCTTTTACTAAATTCGGGGCGGTGGTATGGGATTTTTTGTACGGCTCTGCTTTTACACTACGTTAGTAAATATGGGGCGGTGATGTAGGGGCGCTTTCCGAGCGCCCGTGCCTTACGCCCCAAATAACATGAATCCATTTTGCCCCATTCATTCCCAATTACCCACACACAAGAAAGGAAAACAAAAAATGAATATAGCAGTAATAGATGATGACAAACTGGTGGCTATATCGCTGAAAACCATACTCGAAAGTACGGGCAGGATAACTGTTGCGGCTATGGGTTCAAGCGGTGCGGAGGCTATCGGGATATACAGAGACACAAAGCCCGACGTTATGCTCATGGATATCCGCATGGAGGGCATGACGGGGCTTGAAGCAGGTGAGCATATACTGAAAGAATTCCCCGAGGCAAAAATCCTGTACCTGACCACATTCGCCGATGATGAATATATCATAAAAGCCCTGAGTATAGGCGCAAAGGGCTATATTCTCAAACAGGATTTCGAGGGTATCGCCCCTGCACTTGAAGCTGTAATGGGCGGTCAGAGCGTTTTCGGGGATATGATAGTGACCAAGCTCCCCGAGCTGATGAAGCCAAAGTCTGCCTACAGCTTTGAAGCCCACGGCATAAGCGAAAAGGAACGTGAGATAATGGAGCACGTTGCCGCAGGAAAGAGCAACAAGGAAATAGCAGGCGAGCTGTACCTCAGCGAGGGAACGGTACGCAATTACATAAGCACTCTCCTTGACAAGCTCTCCCTCCGTGACCGCACACAGCTTGCGGTGTATTACTATACCGAGGTAAAGAAATGATACCCATACTTTTACAAATTTGGGGCGGTCATTCTGTAGGGACGGATATCATCCGCCCGATGGGTCACAATAAAAATTGCGGTTACAATTTGTAGGGGACGGCGTTCCCTACAAATGGACACTTCACAACAAAAAGGGCGCACACTGTGCGCCCTTACTGTTTTCTACTTACTACTCACTACTTACTAATTACTGACCAGCTTAAAAAGCGATCTTAGCTTCAAGGTAAGCAACGAGGTTGTCGATAGCAACTCTCTCCTGTTCCATTGTGTCACGGTCACGGACTGTTACACAGTTGTCCTTTTCGAGAGTGTCGAAGTCGTATGTGATGCAGAAAGGTGTACCTATTTCGTCCTGACGGCGGTATCTCTTACCGATAGTACCAGCCTCGTCGAAGTCGACCATGAACTTCTTTGAAAGCATATCGTATACTTCCTCTGCCTTTGGTGTCAGCTTCTTTACAAGCGGCAGTACAGCGCACTTGAAAGGTGCAAGTGCAGGGTGGAAATGCATAACTGTACGTACTTCCTTCTTCTCGTTGCCGTTCTTGTCGGTGGATACCAGTTCTTCCTCGTCGTAAGCCTCTGTTACGATGGAGAGGAAAAGTCTCTCAACACCGAGGGAAGGCTCGATAACGTATGGGATGTACTTCTCGTTTGTCTCGGGGTCGAAGTATTCCAGTGACTTGCCGCTGGTGTTGATGTGCTGTGTAAGGTCGTAGTCTGTTCTGTCAGCAACGCCCCAGAGATCGCCCCAGCCGAACGGGAAGATGTACTCGAAGTCTGTTGTTGCCTTTGAATAGAAGCAGATCTCCTCCTGATCGTGGTCACGGAGACGGATATTTTCTTCCTTCAGACCGAGTGAGAGGAGGAAGTTCTTGCAGTAGCTTCTCCAGTAATCGAACCACTCAAGGTCAGTGCCGGGCTTGCAGAAGAACTCAAGCTCCATCTGCTCGAACTCACGTACACGGAAGATGAAGTTACCGGGAGTGATCTCGTTACGGAATGACTTACCTACCTGAGCAACACCGAAAGGAACCTTCTTACGTGTTGTTCTCTGGATGTTTGCGAAGTTTACGAAGATACCCTGAGCAGT
>JAFVBU010000040.1 GCA_017479805.1 Ruminococcus sp. | reverse complement strand
TGATAAAAATTATTGACAATATCATCAATCAGCTCAATGCGAACCAGTCCCTGCTGACGTTCATATCCAAGAATCTGAGCTGGGGCATATTCAAGACCGCACTGACCACACCTGCCTCGGAGGAGGATATAAACTTCACCGATGTGTACTACGGTATGCTTTCGGAAGCACCGTGTCAGTTCAAAGACCCCGAAATAATGCTGTTCATGATAATCGAGCTGGTATCGTCCACCTGCTATTCGGCAATACTCTATGAGGACCCGTGCCCCATAAGTGAGCTTAAACCCCACCTGTACGATTCTATCCGCCTTATCATCCAGCGGCATAAGATCGAGAAGTGAGAATGTAAATTGAGAATTGAGAATGAAAGGGCGCACAATGTGCGCCCTTGTTTTTTGTAAAAATAACATGAAATGTTGTGTAGGGGCGGATATCATCCGCCCCTACATTCTCAATTCTAAAATCCTGACACCTGATAAATTAAGTTAGCCGTTATACAGAGAGGATATTTAACAGCAAAATATACAATCAACGGCTGGACGTGATGTTTATTTTACCAAAATTTTGCTAATATAAACATTTTTATTTTACTTTTGGTGTCGGATGTGATATAATGTAAAGTGTAATAAAATGTAAGGTCGGGAAATAGGCAGTTCCGACCGAAAATGTTGACTGATATACCTATCCATAGGTATCAACGTCAGAAAAGGAGTAATTTATGCATAGCAGAACCCTCAGCCTCTCTCAGCGGATGGCTTCTGTTATTGCCGCACTTGCCCTCATTATGGCTGTTTTGCTGGTTTTCCCCGCAAATACGGCTCATGCGGCAGGTACAGACCTGTATGTAGGCTATTCAGGTAAGAGCAATAACTTTTCCACCGTGCAGGAAGCCGTTAACAGGGCGGCTTCTCTCAATCCGTCAAGCGAGTCTCAGCGTGTGACCATCCACATCGCCCCCGGTACTTACCGCCAGCAGGTGGTGGTACAGACTCCGTACATCAAATTCATCAACGACGAGCCCTCAAAGGGCGATGTTGTGCTTACATGGTACTACGGTATCGGCTATAAGTACTACAGCGCTAACTCAAAGGGCTACTACGATGCTTCCCTTGCAAGTGCAAAAAGCGGCAAGAATGTGGCTAATTACCGCTGGGGCGCTACTGTTCAGCTCTGGCCGAAGGCTACTAACTTCCAGGCAGAGAACATAGTTTTCGAGAATTCATTCAACCGCTACCTCACCAAAGAGGAAATAGCTGACGGTGTTGAATGTACCAACGAAACTCTCACTGTTCAGCGTACAAACGGCGTTGACGTTCAGTCTAAGGCTTACACGGAACGTGCGGCTGCTCTCTCAGCAGATACTGCCTACTGCGAGTTCCTCAACTGTAAGTTCTACAGCAGTCAGGATACCCTTTACACAGGCGGTTCTCCTCAGTATTACAAGAACTGTCTCATCGAGGGTCAGACAGACTACATCTTCGGCGGAAGCAATGCTGTTTTCGATAGCTGCGAGCTTCGCTGGAAAGGCTACAGCTCAGGCTCTGTAGGCGGATATATCACCGCTGCAAGAGCTGGCGGTGACCCATACACAGGCTATCTTTTCAAGGACTGCAAGGTAACGGGAAATCCCGACCTTACAGTTACCGCAGGCTACCTCGGCAGACCGTGGGCACAGACCGCAAAGGTTATGTTCATCAATACCACTCTCCAGAACGGCAATATGATAAACGCAGCAGGCTGGTACTCCATGAGCGGCGTACAGCCCGAGACTGTTGACGGCTTCAAGGAGAACGGCACTAAGCTGACAAACGGTCAGAAGGCAGACCTTTCACAGAGAAAGGGTCACACCGTTTCCGACAGCGATGCGGAAAATATCAACATCAAGAACTATATGAACAACTGGACACCGTCCTTTATCAACGGTACTTCCATTCAGTCAGGCGGCAATGACCAGCAGCCCTCAGATCCTTCCGTAAGCGGTGCAATAACATCCTGCGGCGGCTGGTATGAGGAAGCATACGCAGAGTGGGACAGCTCAAAGATCGGCTCAAATGTCAAGGTAAGCTACGCTCCCGCAGGTACATCCTCTTTCACAGCAGTTGACTCCGAGCTTATCAGAGGCACAAGAGTTGATATCGTCGGTCTCAAGGGCAACACAGAGTATACCCTCAAGATAGAGGGAGGAAACGGCTCTGCACAGTGCACAGTCAAGACTATGGCATTCGACAGAAGCGGCTATGCTCACTGGAACTACAGCTCAGGCGTAGGCGCTTACAACAATGACGGTACTCTTAAATCAGGTGTAACAGTTATATATGTTACCAATTCCAACAAGGACACTATCACCTACGGCGGCAAGACAGGTCTTTACAACATCTTCTACAGCGCTAAGCCAAAGAATGTGGTATTCCGCTTTATCGGCAACATCGATGTTCCGTCGGGTGCAAAGGCTAATGACGGTCAGCAGAACGACGGTTCAAGTATGCTCTATCTCCAGTACGGCGAGAACGTTACTATCGAGGGTATCGGCTATAATGCCAACCTCAACAAGTGGGGCTTCGAGATGAAGCGATGCACAAGCTGTGAGGTTCGCAACCTCTGGCTGGGTCAGTACCCCGATGACGGTATATCCATGACAGGCGACAAGGACAACAAGTCCACCCATATGTGGATACACAACAACACCATCGAAAAGGGCTACAACGCTTATGCAGGCAACGGCATAGTTGACGACGACAAGGCAGACGGCGACGGTTCGGCTGATATCAAGTGGTCTGAATACGTTACTATCTCCTACAACGAGTTCAAGGACGGTCACAAGACCTCACTGGTCGGCGGCGGTGTTACACAGTTCCAGGACTGGATAACCTACCACCACAACTGGTTCAACAACACTGAATCACGTAACCCACGTGCAAGAAACGCACATATCCACAGCTACAACAACTATTTCTACAATAACAAGCAATACGGTATCGGCGCTTCTTATAATTCAAAGATATTCTCCGAGAACAACTACTACGAGAAGGTTTATCTCCCTCTCGATGCCGTAAATATGGGCAGCGACGCTTATTCGGGCACTATCAAGTCGTTCGGAGACAAGTTTGACAGCTGCGATATGGGCAGCGGACTTGCTTACAAGATCGTCAGCGCAAAGACTGAAAAGGCTTCCATAAATAACCTTAAATCAGGCGGCGACGCATACGACAACTTCGACACCGATTCTTCAAAGATGTACACCTCATACGCTCTCCAGTCCGCAGACGCAGCTAAGAACGAGGTAAAGGCTTACGCAGGACGTATGCAGAACAAGAGCTACAACTCGGGTACAGTTTCAGAGGGCGGAAACGATCAGCCTCCTGTTTCGGACGAGCCTATAAAGAGCGAGCTTATCAGCAGCATGGTCACAAAGGACGCTTCATACGGCTTCCTGTGGAATCTGACGGCAAATGTACAGCAGGGCGACAAGGCTTTCGCAGACCGTGACTTCCTTATCACTTCCCTCCCGTCAGCTCTTGCAGGTGCAGAGCACATCCTCACAGCCTGCGATTCAAAGAAAACTGATTCCGACCTTGCAGTTATCACAGCCGCAAAGGATGTTACGGTTTACGTGGCAATGGATCAGAGAAATACCACACTCCCCTCATGGCTGGGCAGCTTTACCAAGACAGGCGAGACAGTCGGTATCACCGACGGCGAGAGCGAGAAGCCTTTCGATATCTATGCCGCAGACCTGAGCGCAGGTTCATCCCTGACACTGGGCACAAACGGCATGATGGGCAACGTAATGGGCTATACTGCATTTGTCAAGGAGAAGATAGCTGTTACAACTACTACGACAACGACAACTACTACCACCACTACAACTACCACGACTACTACTACAACGACCACCACTACAACAACAGTCGGCACTGAACGTCTGGCAGGCGACGCAAACTGCGACGGTGTAGTTTCACTTTCAGATGCGGTAATAATCATGCAGTCAATAGCAAATCCTGATGCATTCGGCATAAACGGAACTGATGCGCTTCACATTACACAGGAAGGAAGCAGAAACGGCGACGTTGAGGGCAGGGACGGCATAACCAACAAGGATGCCCTCGCTATCCAGAAATATATGCTCAAACTTATTACCGAGTTCGATTATTGATACTTTTAACTTACGGGACGCTCATTTCATTGTGGGCGTCCCACTTTTTTTAATGCATAATTCATAATGCATAATTCATAAT
>JAFVBU010000039.1 GCA_017479805.1 Ruminococcus sp. | reverse complement strand
GCCCTGAACGCTCCCCTTATGAACGGAGCCTTTCCGCTCAATACCGAAAGGAGGTCTTATCATTTGCAGGATAAAAACCAACTCGTTTCCATGAGAAACGCCTTCTGCTGCTATTATGCAGTTCTGGGAAATGCTGCCGAGGCCGCTGTAAGAGCCGGCTTCGACAGGGAAAATGCTCTCGCTGAGGGTATAGAATGTCTCGGTTCTGCCGCTTGCAGAAGAAAGATCGCCAGACTGAGAGAAATGCTGACGGATACGGGGAATGTGGCGGCTGGCCTTAAAAGGCTCGCCTTCGGTAGCTGCTCGGACGCTGTATACCTTGTGTTTGCCGACGAGCTGCCGCCGCCGGAGGTCATAGAAAGACTCGATCTCTTCAATGTCTCAGAGATAAAAAGGGTCAAGGGCGGCGGAGTGGAGGTCAAACTTTTTGACAGGCTGAAGGCACTTGAAAAGCTCTTTGAGCTGGAAAACGCCTTCGCTGACCGCAACAGAGCCGCAGACCTTATTTCCGCCCTGACCGCTCAGCCTGAGGAAGGTGATGCTGTTGAGGATCAGTAAGCTCTCAAAGAAACAGCGTATGACCATGAACTGGTGGAAGGATCCGGCTTACTGTGACCGTGACGCTATAATATGCGACGGCGCTGTGAGAAGCGGCAAGACTCTTTCAATGTCGCTGGGCTTCGTGCTGTGGGCGTCTGCGTCTTTCAGCGGCGGTTCTTTCGCTATATGCGGCAAGACCGTCACCTCGCTCCGCAGAAATGTGGTGACGCCGCTTATCCCAATTCTCAGGGACTACGGCTTTATCTGCGTGGAAAAGGTCAGCAAAAGCTACATCGACCTTACCTTTCTCGGCAACACCAACCGTTTCTACCTTTTCGGAGGCAAGGATGAGGGCTCGGCGGCGCTGATACAGGGCATGACTCTTTCGGGCGTATTTCTCGACGAGGCGGCTCTTATGCCTCGCTCTTTCGTGGAGCAGGCTTTGGCAAGATGTTCCGTCAGCGGCTCAAAAATGTGGTTCAACTGCAATCCCGACAACCCTGCTCACTGGTTCTACAATTAGTGGATAAAAAAGGCTAAAGAGAAGCACGCTCTTTACGTTCATTTCACTATGGACGACAATCCTTCACTGTCGGAAACGCTGAAAAACCGTTACAAAAGGCTGTATTCGGGAGCATTCTATGAGCGCTTCGTGCTGGGAAAGTGGTCAGCCTCGCAGGGGGTGGTATATCCCATGTTCAGCGAGAAAAGGCACGTTTACAGCGGCGAGGTACAGTGCGAGAGGTTCGTTATCTCTTGCGACTACGGCACTGTAAATCCGTCCTCATTCGGCTTGTGGGGACTGAGCAACGGAGTGTGGTACAGACTTAAAGAGTACTACTATTCATCACGGCGAGAGGGAGTTTCACGTACAGACGAGGAGCATTACACCGCTCTTGAACAGCTCGCAGGGGACAGGGAGATAACGAAGGTCATCGTTGACCCGTCCGCCGCCAGCTTTATAGAGTGTATCCGCAGGCACGGAAGATTCAGAGTGGTAAAGGCTGACAACGACGTTGTTACGGGTATCAGGAACGTAAGCTCCGCTCTCAGGGATGACAGGCTCAGATTCCACCAGTCATGCAGGGACATTATCCGTGAGTTCCATCTTTACAGCTGGAACGAAAAATCGGGCACGGACGTTCCAATCAAGGAGAACGACCATGCTATGGACGATATGCGCTACTTTGTGGCGGATATGCTGAAAGACAGGGGAGAGGGGGACTTCATCGCTCTGTCAGTTTCGAGATGAAAGGAGTGAAAAAGTGATATTCGGAAAAAAGAAAAAGGAAACTGCCGTAACGCCTCAGCTTGTGGCGGCTCAGCGCTCTCCGCTGAGGAATACGGTGCTTCCGTCGGCAGTCGAGCCTTACGAAAAGGAGCTTTACGACAGGCTCAGGTTTGCCGTTCCCATCATCGATGCGGCTATCATGAAAATGATACGTCTCACAGGCGGTTTCAGGGTCATATGCTCCGACGAGGAGTATCAGGACGTTCTTGA
Source organism: Ruminococcus sp. (assembly GCA_017479805.1). Classification (GTDB taxonomy): domain Bacteria; phylum Bacillota; class Clostridia; order Oscillospirales; family Ruminococcaceae; genus Ruminococcus. The sequence goes on along the minus strand of JAFVBU010000039.1, from coordinate 4,195 downwards.
CCGCTTCCTCGAAAACGTCCCTGTTGGCATTTCGGGGCGCTCGGTGGGGACTTTCGTGGACAACTTCCTTGACAGTATGCTCACCTACGGCAGTGCTGTGGGCGAGATTGCTTCCGACCCCGACAGCCGCAGAATTGCAGGGCTGTGGATAGGCGACGTTTCAAGGATACGTGTCAGCGGCGGAAAAGACCCGTTTTCAAGGCAGTACAAAGTGATATTCCCCGACGGCGAGACAAGGACTGTTCAGCATCCCGAGAATATCCTCTATGCGTCGCTCATCGGCGGTCATTCGCTTCTGCGTGGACTGCCTTCTCTCAGCAGTATATTGCTGAGGATATACGAGTGTATCGGTCAGAACTTCGACCGTGCGGGAAATGTCAGGTATGCTGTGACCTATAAGCCCTCGGGCGATCAGGGGGATATGGTATATACCCGTGAAAGGGCACAGCAGATAGCAAGGGAATGGGCGGACGGCATGAATTCCGCTAAATACGGTCAGGTCAAGGACTTCGTGGCGGTGGGCGATGTGGATATAAAGGTCATAGGCGCTGAAAATCAGCTTTTTGACACTAATGTCCCCGTTCGTCAGATACTTGAACAGCTCATTGCAAAGCTGTCGATACCGCCTTTTCTGCTTGGTCTGAACTGGAGCAGTACAGAGAGGATGTCCGCTCAGCAGGCTGATATCCTCACCTCGGAGCTGGAATATTACCGCCGACTGCTCACGCCTGTTATATGCGATATCGGCAATTCCTACCTTTGCTCTGTGGGCAGCGAGGCTGTATGCAGAGTGGAGTGGGACAATATCAACCTACAGGACGAGTCCGCTCTTGCAGATGCAAGGCTGAAAAATGCACAGGCTCGTGAAATTGAACTGAGAAATCAGGAAACAGAAATGTAGGGGCTGATGCCTATATCAGCCCGTAATGAATGGACGGATAAGATCTGTCCGAGAAAAATTTGGAGGTAAATTTATGTATAATGATATCAGACTTGAAAAAGGTATGTACGATCTCAGCGGCAAGTCCTTTACCGCCGCTCTTGAGGAGCTTGACCCATCCTCTGCATATGCAGGCACTCCCCTCGAAAAGCTGGACGCTTTCGAGAGACAGCTCAAGCGCTTCAATATCCGTGTAAGCGGTCAGGACTGCGACCGTGTGGAAAAGTTTTTCTCATCTACGGAAAGTGCCGTTCTCTTTCCTGAGTTCGTCACAAGATGTATCAGAAAGGGCTTCGACGAAATGGTGCTTTCAACTGTCTGCGCCGCTAAGACCGTCAACTATTCCAGCCAGTACCTCGGCTGTGTGCTGGACGATTCGGCTGATTATGAGACTTCATCCCAGAGCGATACTCTCCCCACCGCAACTGTGACAGAGGCTGAAACTCCCGTCACTCTTGCAAAGTACGGCAGACTTATCAATGCTTCCTATGAGGCTGTACGTCAGCAGAGACTTGATGTGTTCGGGGTAATGCTGAGAAGTATCGGCGTCAAGCTGGCAGTGTCAGTGGTCAAGACTGCTTTTAACGTGCTGAAAACAGGCGCTACGCCTATCACAGCCGCAGAGCTTACCTACGCAAAGCTGGCTGAGCTTTACGGTGAGTTCGACAGCTTCGATATGACTACAGTTATCGCTCCCCCTGCCCTTGCCGCTAAGATAGCCGCTATGGATCAGGTTGCCGATAGCTGTACAATGACCGAGGGCAGAATGATACTCCCATTTGGTGCGGAGCTTATCAAGACTGCCGCTGCCGACAATGATACGATCATCGGTATCGACCGCAGATTCGCACTGGAATTCATTACCAGCACCGACCTTGTTATGGAGACTGACAAGCTCATTTCCTGTCAGCTTGACCAGATAACCGTGTCTATTACCTGCGGTTTCAGAAAGATCACTCCCGATGCGGTGAAGGTGCTTACTATAGGAGCTGAATAAAGATATGAGGGGCGGATGAGAGCCGTCCGCCCGCATATATCCTGATGCGATCAGCGAATAATTGTAGGGAACGCCGAGGGCGGCGTTCCCTACATAATATATTCCACATATTTTCCACACAGGGAGGTTAGTATGTCAATCGAAAAAATAAACAGATTCACACGCAGACCGCTGACGGAGGACGAGGTCTATACCTTTTCCGTTATCCTCTGCGACAACGATATTGACCGTGATATGGAGCGTTTCGCCGACAATGCCCTTGAAACGCTGAAAGACAGCTTCATCGGCAAAACGGGTATTTCCGACCACAACGCCACCGCTGACAACCAGAATGCACGTATCTTCGATGCAGAGGTGGTCACCGACACGGAGCGCACTACCGCTGACGGCAGACCCTACAAGTACCTGAAAGGTGAAGCCTACATGGTTCGCACCGACGACAACAAGAACCTTATTGCTGAGATAGACGGCGGTATCAAAAAAGAAGTCAGCATTTCCTGCTCGGCGGCTAAGAGGATATGCTCCGTCTGCGGCTGTGAACGTGGAGCAGGCGGCTGTGCTCACCAAAAGGGCAAAAGCTACGGCGGAAAGCTGTGCCATGATATCCTCGATGATATCACGGATGCCTATGAATGGAGCTTTGTAGCTGTCCCTGCACAGGTGAACGCAGGTGTTACCAAGAGGTTCACCGAGGGGGAAAGAGTTTACAGCACCGCACCGCAGAGAAGTGCCGACGGGGAAAATGAACTGCGCCGTGATATCCGCAGACTTGCCTTTTTTACGGGCGGCAGACAGATGGCGGATATGGCTTCGCTGTCGGCTAAGGGGATGGATACCGAACAGCTTATCGCTTATAAGAGGTCGCTGGAAAAGCATTGCAGGGGCGGTGTCAGCTTGCAGCTTGAACAGGACGGAGAAGCGGACAGCGTGGACGGATTTACAATAAAATAAAAAAGCGGCGAAGCCGCAAAGACCGGGGTCAAGGGGGATGTTATCTCCCTTGCGGAGAGGGGTACGGGGAGAGTCAGAGCCTCTCCTAAAAAGTAGTGAGACAAGCGAAGCTAAGTCTCACGGCTGTTCCCCAAGCACCACCCTCGGCTTGACCGACGAAATAATTATATTTTTTAGGAGATGAAAACTATGAACACCACGACAGTAAAAATTCTTTTTAAGCTGTTCTCGGGAGTTGACGTTATCACTTCAACAGAATATCTTCCCATTGTTGAAATATCCGTTGCCGAGACAGAGCGAATGATGAAGCAGGATGCCGACGACAGCGATATCCGCCTTTGCTATCTTGCCGCCGCTCTTGCCAACTACCGCTGCAGACAGATACTCTGCGCTCAGGACAGGACGGAAGTGACCTACGCAGGAAAAATGTCACGCACAGACCACGATATTTCCCTTGAATATGCGGAAAAGCTGTTCAGGGACTATCTGCACCTATGCGAGGATATCATCAAGTCCACCGATTTCGTTTTCATGGCTTTTGCCGCAGGAGAGGGGGAGAACGATGCTTAAAACCATAATCGATAACGTTATCAGCAAGCTGGAGCAGGCTGGTGTGGAAAACGTCTACAGCGCTTTCGACGCCTACGCTGTTGAAAAAAAGGGAAGCCTGTTCACCATCGTCGGTGTGGGGGCTTTTGAGACCTCTGCACCCGTTTATTCCCTTAACTGCGCCTATCTGCCGTTCAAGTCGGAGGTGGAGGTCAACGTTACCGCTGTCAAGACCATGCCCATGACCGACCTTTTCGATTACTATGCCGCAAACATCGAGCCTGTGCTTATGGGGATGACCGACCTTGAATGTTCGCTGAAAAAGATAGCCATAAAGTTTGACAGCAACATACAGCGCCTTGTGCTGACAGTGAAGATGGGCGTATGCGGCATAACAAGGATAGAGAGGAGCAGTCCATGAGCAGTGTTACCTTTATTTCCCATAACGAAGCTGTTCCCGTGACAGTCGGTTCGTGCCTGCTGTACTGCGACAGCTTCAAAGCCTCGGCGGTAAAGGCGGTCAGCGAGGAAACCCCCGTCAACGGCATGAGCATTTTCACATCGTCGGGGATACGTGCGCTGAGACTTACCTTTTCGGGGCGGATATATGACGAAAACTCGGCGCTGGACTTCCTCTATGCCATCAGCAATGAAATGAGCGGTCAGACGTTCAGTATCGAGTACAAGGGACTGCGCTTCACGGACTGCATAATGCAGAAATATGAGGTCAGCGACAGCGGAAAGGACTGGACTGAGGG
>JAFVBU010000038.1 GCA_017479805.1 Ruminococcus sp. | reverse complement strand
TTGAAGTTTCTTGCTTGTCCTGACAGCGAAATACTGCGTCAGAAAGTCTTGAAATGCGACAGCATTCCTGCGCCTTTCCTCCTTGTCTTTCGCTGCCAGCCCTACGCAATAATTCTTCAAGAGTTAATTGGTGGAGCAATATTTTATGACCGTCGGACATCCCGTCCATACCTTTATATAATATAACAAAATGCCGATATTGTCAAGTGCTTAAAGCAATATTTGACAATTTTCTGTCATAACAAATTGGCATGATATTATGTATCGCCGCCCTCATCTGCGCTGTTATTTCCGCCGCTCAGCTCCTGTAACTGCTTTATTGAGCGGTCAAGACGCTCGATGGACGTATTATTCAGCTTTGAGGAAAGTCTCACACGGTCGAGGTCACGCTTGAACGCAGTGAGCTCGTCGGCTATTTTCCGCATTATCTCCCTGTCCTTCAGCTCCCTGTCCTCTATGGCGCACACTCTTTTGATAAGATCATTTACATTAGCGGCAAGGGCTTCATTGGCTGTATTCTGCCTTTCGCCGAAATCCATGAGCTTTTCAGCCGCTTTGAGAGTGCCGATCTTCTCATGCCCCGTAAAGGTGAGCATTTTCTCATTTGTAAGTCGTATATCGGACATTTCGTTCACTCCTTTAACTTTGTCCGCCAGTTATTCAGCGTATCCTCTATGGTCTGCTCCATCGATATCTCCGCTTTCCAGCCCGTATCTGCGTATATTTTCGACACATCAGGCTCAATTATGGGGATATCCGAGGCTCTCATGCGTTTCGGGTCACATTCCACCGTTATTTCCTTTTCCGCAAATTTCAATACAGTGTCAAGGATATAGCGTATCTTCACAGCCTTGCCCCGTCCCACATTGTAGGTCTCGCCGCTCCTGCCCTTTTCGCCGAGCAGTCTGTAGGCTCTCACAACGTCACGGACATCCGTGAAATCACGCATAGCTTCGAGGTTTCCCACAGATATCACAGGCTCTCTCAGCCCTGCCTCTATCTCAGCCGCCTGCCTGCAAAAGTCGGATATAACGAAAATATCCGCCTGATTTGGTCCCGAGTGGTTGAACGCCCTCACCATGACGATATCCAGCTTATACGCTCTTGCGTATATCTCCCCGAGCATTCCCTGACAGGCTTTGGTAGCCGCATAGATATTCCCGGGGCGCAGTACTTCATCCTCCGAAAGCGGACACGCTCCCTGACGTATAAAGCCGTACTCCTCGCCCGAGCCGATGAGGACAGTCCTCATATCCTTTTTTTCCGCTTCATGCAGGGCTTCAAGCAGGTTTATACTGCCGATGACGTTGACCTCCGCCGTAAGCTGAGGCTTCTTCCACGACACCGCCACGGAGCTTTGCGCCGCAAGATGATATATAATATCAGGCATAACACTATTCAGCACCGCAGTAATGCTCGCTTTGTCCGTAATATCAAGGTTGTGGACAGTGCACCTGCCGTCAATTCTTTCGTTTTCAAGGCACGTTGCGTGAACCTCCCAGCCTGCCGAGGAAAGCTCCTCTATGAGATAGCCGCCCACAAATCCTGCCGCACCGATTATCAGAGCTTTCAAATGTCCGTTCTCCTTTCATCCGCCAGAACGCCGTACAGCCTTTCCAGAACGTCCTTTTCGCTGAATACATCCATAACACGCTGTTTTGCGGCTTTTCCGAATCTTTCACGCATACCGCCGTCTTTTGCCAGCTTCACCATAGCCGCCGCAAGCTGTTTCGGGTCATTGGGTCTGACTGTAAGTCCCGTCTTTCCGTGTAGGCTCACATAAGGCACTCCCGACGGCAGATCGGTATTTATCACAGGCTTGCCGTAAACCATCGCTTCAAGCTGAACTATGCCGAAAGCCTCGCTCCTGACCACCGAGGGGAGCACGAAGATATCACAGTCCGCATACGCCTGTCTGAGCTGTTCATCGGGAAGAAATCCCAGAAAATGGACTTTTTCCGCAATGACGAACCGTTCCGCCATAGCTTTCAGCTTATCCTCAAGCTCGCCTGTGCCTGCAATGAAAAGCTCGCATTTGCACTGAGCTCCCGACGCATAGCGGAAAGCCCTGAGAAGCACCTCGACGCCCTTGTAGTAGACCAGTCTGCCTGTGAAAAATATTTTAACACTTTCCCTGTCAGCACATTTTTCCGTCAGAAACGGCACTCTCTCCACGCCAAGATAGTCCCCGGGAGTGATACCGTAGGGGACAGTCACGCATTTTTCGGCAAATTCGGGGAGATACTCCGAGCCTTTGACGTGACCCTCCGTAGCTGTAACAACAGCATCCGCACGTTTCAGCAGATAGCGCATGAACGGCTTGTAGAACAGCATTAGCTTCTTCTGCTTGACGATATCGCTGTGCCACGACACCACCACTCTCCCACGGAAGCCCGACAGCATAAGTGCAAGGTCGGCAAGGGGAAAAGGCACATGGATATGCACAACATCGGCTTTTTTCGCCATTTTCCTGAACAGCCTGATGAACGACAGCGACACGGGGCACGAGAAATAAGTCCCGAAGCTGCCTGCCCTCGTCAGGTCAACGCCGTCTATCCTCTCACGGACAGTACCGCCCCGACCGTCACGGCATACGAGAGTTTTCACCTCAACGCCGTCAAGCCTGCCAAGCTCCTCGGAATATTGCCTGACAAGGGTCTCAATGCCGCCCGTGTGGGGGAAGTAAGCCTTGTTTACCTCTAAGATACGCAGTTTTCTGCTCATACCTTGTAGCCACGCTCGTTCATGTAGTCGATGGTGTACTGGCCGAGACTCTGTATGCCTGCCCTTTCAGCGAGGTCATTCATCCTGTCAGTTCTTCTGCGAAGCTCGGTGTCGGTATCAAGGGTATCATTTATGAGCGCATCGTAAAAATCGGGGAAGTAGCGCTCGAATTCCATCTGAAACTCCTCCATTGGTGTAAGCTCGAATATATTTTCACTCATTGTATTTCTCCTTCATAAATGTATTGATTAATTAAGGAAGTTTTATCGTCGGTCAAGCCGAGGTAAGAACTTATTAAACAGCCGAACAGCATAGCTACGCTTGCTGTTCTACCTTTTAGGGAGGGCTTTGCCCTCCCTCGCACACCCTCCCACCAGAGAGGTCTACACCTCTCTGGACTCTGGTATAGTGCGGCTTCGCCGCTTTTTTTATCAAATCAATTCTTTATAGATATTGTTGAGCATTTCCGCCGAACGCTCCCATG
>JAFVBU010000037.1 GCA_017479805.1 Ruminococcus sp. | reverse complement strand
TAAAGGACAATACCATCGTTCTCGGCATCGGTCCTGCGGGTACGGGTAAGACCTACCTTGCTGTGGCTATGGCGGTAAAGGCGTTCCGTGAGCATAAGATAAAAAAGATAATCCTTACCCGTCCTGCCGTTGAAGCAGGCGAAAAACTGGGCTTTCTTCCCGGTGATCTTCAGGATAAGGTGGACCCCTATCTGCGTCCGCTTTACGATGCGCTGTTCGATATGTTCGGCGCTGAGAGCTTTGCAAGGTACATGGAAAAAGGCATTATCGAGGTCGCTCCGCTGGCGTACATGAGAGGACGTACACTGGACGAGGTTTTCATCATCCTCGACGAAGCCCAGAATACCACTTCCGAACAGATAAAAATGTTCCTCACCCGTCTCGGCAATGAGAGCCGTATGGTCATAACGGGTGACATCACACAGATCGATCTGCCCGATTCGAGAAGATCGGGTCTCGTCGAGGCTATCAAGGTACTGAAAGGCATCGACGATATCAGTATACACAGGTTTACTGAAAAAGACGTAGTGCGCCACAGACTGGTACAGGATATCATCAAGGCGTATGAAAAGTACAACGAAGGGAGAATGAGAAATCATGGCTAAATTAAAAGTTTATGTTAAGAATAATCAGACAGAGGTGAAAGTTCCTGTCGGCATCCGTCTGCTCATCAGAAGATGCTGTCAGGCTGTACTTACTACAGAGAACTTCGGCAGAGACGCAGAAGTAAGCGTTTCTTTCGTAAGCAACAACGAGATCAGGAACCTCAATAAGATATACAGAAATAAGGACAGCGTTACAGATGTGCTCTCCTTTCCGCTGACAAGTGCTGACGGTACTGTTGAGGTTAACCCCGAAACAGGCGCTGTCCAGCTCGGCGACGTTGTAATTTCCCTTGAAACTGCCGTAAAGCAGGCTCAGAACTACGGTCACTCGCTGGAGCGTGAGGTGGGCTTCCTCACTGTACATTCAATGCTCCATCTGCTGGGCTACGACCACGAAACAAGCCAGCTCGACCAGCGCATCATGCGTGAGAAAGAGGAGTCAGTCCTCGAAAAACTGGGCATTTCCAGAGATGTTACTTTCGTTGTGAACGGAGATAACCGCTGATGGCAAGAACTGCATTTGTTACCATTGCAGGACGCACCAACGCAGGAAAGTCCTCGCTCCTCAATGCTATCGTGGGCGAAAAGATAGCCTCCGTAAGCAGTAAGCCCCAGACTACACGCACCCGTATCACAGGTATCCGCAATATCGACGATGTACAGCTTGTATTTTTCGATACCCCAGGTCTGCATAAGCCCGTGAACAAGCTGAGCGAGCATATGCTGAACACCGTCAGGGAGTCGGTCAGCGATATCGATGCGGTGGTGTTCGTCATGGACTGCACCAAGAAGATCAATCAGCAGGAGCTTGATCTGCTGAGATCTATGAATTCTTCGAAAATGCCGATAATCCTCGTCCTCAACAAGATAGACCTGCTGAGGAACAAGGACGAACTTGCACCTGTTATCGCCGACCTTACGTCAAAGATAGAGTTTCAGGCTGTTATCCCTGTGAGCGTCACCGAAAACAGCGGCGTCGATATTGTTATACAGGAGATAATCAACCTTTCGGAGGAAAGCGTTCACTATTTCCCCGAGGATATGATTACCGACCAGCCTGAGAAGGTACTGGCGGCTGAAATGATACGTGAAAAGCTGCTCATGCTGCTCAATGACGAAGTGCCCCACGGCATTGCTGTGGGCGTGGAGGAAATGTCCGAGCGTGAAGATAAGGATATCCTCGATATTTCGGCAGTTATCTACTGCGAGAGGGAGTCCCACAAGGGCATTGTCATCGGCAAGGGCGGAGCTATGCTCAAAAAGGCTTCAACTGCCGCACGTATCGAGCTGGAGGACTTCTTCCGGATAAAGGTCAACCTCAAATGCTGGGTCAAGGTCAAAGAGGACTGGCGCAACAGAGAGGGACTTATCAGGAGCTTCGGACTATCCGAAAAATAAGGATAGAGCACGCATAAAACATCTTTTTCTGCTAATATTAAAAAAGGGCGTCATCGAACGCCCTAAAGCAGTTTGTGCAGGAGGTGTAAGCGTGGCTGAGGATATCCTATGGGAAAGATTTGCCGAAACAGGCAGGATCGAGGACTATCTGTCCTACATCGAATTTAAGGATAATTGCAATGACGACTTTTGAAGGTATCGTTCTGAAAGAGCGCTCCGTTGGCGAAACGGATAAATTTATAGATATCCTCACCAAAGACCGAGGCGTTCTGGAGGTGTCTGTCAAAGGCGCTAAGAAGATCAACGGCAAAAGCGGCAGTTCTGCCCAGCTTTTCGCCTATTCAAGGTTCTGCACCGATATACGGCGGAATATGCTGTACCTCAACAGTGCAGAGCCGATACATATTTTTTACGACCTCCGCAAATCGCTCTCACGCATTTCGCTGGCATCATATTTCTCCGATGTACTGCGGTTCTGCGTGATTCCCGAGAAGCAGAACAACGATATACTGCGGCTCATGCTGAACTGCCTGCACTTCCTCGAAAAGGGGGAGCGTGACGAGGCAATGCTGAAAGCGATCTTTGAACTGCGGCTCATGTCGGAGATAGGCTATATGCCCGATATTGTAGCTTGCCGTGGGTGCGGCGTTTTCGAGCCCGAGGAGCTTTTTTTCTCCATCACTGACGGCAGCTTTTTGTGTGCCGACTGCGTTGAGGGGCAGGAAAACGGGAACTTCATGCGTGTGCGGCTGCCTGTGCTCAGTGCGGTGCGGCATATAGTGCTGACCGACTTTGACAGGCTGTTCAATTTTCGTGTCTCCGATGGTACAATGACCGCTCTTTCGCAGTTTGCCGAGGTCTACCTGACTGCTCATCTGGAGCGGCAATTCCCGACACTTGATTTCTATAAGACTATAATCGGACAGTTGTCGGAATAGCCGACAACATATAAAATAAGGATAAATTATGAATAAGTATTTGAAAACACTTGAACTTGACAAAATTCTTGATATGCTCGCAGATCTTACGTCAAATGAAGAAACAAGACGAATGGCACTGGCTGTCCGTCCCGACCCCGATCTTGAGCGCACAAAGTATGAATGTCTCAAAACCTCGCAGGCTCTCGAACTGTCAATACAGTACGGAACACCGCCTTTTTCCAACTTCAAGGATATCAGCGGAACTGCCGCACGTGCTAAGTCGGGAGCGATACTCTCGCTCCGTGACCTGCTGGATATTGCGGCTATGCTTCGCCAGATAAAGGGGCTCGCCGACTGGTATGCCCACTGCGAGAACGTTGAGACTGAGCTGAGCTATCTGTTCACCCGTTTGCAGCCGAATGACTGGCTGCTGGAGAAGCTGGAGCGCTCCATAATCTCCGAGAACGAGATAGCCGACGCAGCAAGCCCCGAACTGGCGGCAATTCGCCGAAAAATAAACCGTGCGGCTATGCAGCTCCGTGAAACTCTTGACAAGATGGTGAAGAACAAGACCACCCAGCAGTACTTGCAGGAAAGCAACGTGACCATCCGTGACGGACGTTTCGTTCTGCCCGTAAAATCGGAGTACAGGGGACAGGTCAACGGTCTTATCCACGACACCTCTGCAACGGGTCAGACCCTTTTCATTGAGCCCATGGCGATAGTTGAGGCTAACAATGATATCCGTCTGCTTGAGGGCAAGGAACAGGAGGAGATTGAGCGGATCATCCACGAGCTTTGCCGTGAATGCGGCGATTATGCGGACATTCTCTGCGAAAACTACAAGATTTGCACCGAGCTGAACCTTTATTTCGCCAAGTCAAATCTTGCGGCGAAGATGAAAGCGACGCTTCCCGAGATCACCGATGATGGCAAGATGTATCTGAAAAAGGCGAGACATCCGCTCATCGACCGAAATAAAGCCGTTCCCGTCGATCTTTCGCTGGGCGAGGACTATCAGGCGCTCATCATCACAGGACCGAATACGGGCGGTAAAACCGTGTCGCTGAAAACTGCGGGACTGCTTAGCTGCATGATAATGTGCGGTCTGCTCATTCCTGTTGCGGACGGCAGCAGAATCTCCGTTTTTCAGCGAGTTTTAGCGGATATCGGCGACAGCCAGAGCATCGAGCAGAATCTTTCAACATTCTCGTCCCACACAAACAAGGTCATCGAGATACTTGAAGTTGCCGACGAAAATTCCCTTGTTCTTCTTGATGAGCTTGGCTCTGGAACCGACCCTGTTGAGGGTGCAGCTCTTGCGGTGTCGATTATCCGCAGGCTCATGCTGAACGGCGCTAAAATAATGGTTACGACCCACTATCAGGAGCTGAAAGTTTTCGCCATTGACAGCGAAAATGTTGAAAATGCCTCCTGTGAGTTCGATATTGAAACGCTCCGCCCGACCTACAGGCTCATTGTGGGCTCTCCCGGAAAGTCCAATGCTTTCGCTATTTCCGAAAGTCTCGGTATGCCGAAGGCTATCATCGAGGACGCAAAATCGAGGGTAAGCGAGGCTAACACCCGTTTAGAGGAGGTCATCGGCAAGCTCGAAGCGGCACGTATCGATCTCGAACGCCGGAAAGAGGAGATATCCCGTTTACGCAGGGAGGCTGCCGAGCATGAGGAAACTCTCCGCAAGGAAAAGGAGGCTATCGAGGCGGCTAAGGCTGACGAGCTGGAAAAGGCGAGATTACGGGCTATGACCATCATCGAGCAGACCAAAGCCGAGTCCAACGAGCTTATCGACGAGCTTGAAAAGCTACGCAAGGAAAAGGACAAAAAGGATTTCAGCGCCAACGTTTCGGGGGCGAAGTCAAAGGCTAAGCAGAGCTTCAACAAGATGTACGACACTGCCAACCCTGTTGACAGACACGACCCAAATGCGGACTATGTTCTGCCGAGAAAGCTGCGCCGTGGCGATACGGTGTACGTTGTTGATCTGGGCAGAAAGGGCATAATTTCGGGCGATCCCGACGGCAGCGAGTTCGTGTTCGTGCAGATGGGCGTTATGAAAACGAAGATGAATATTTCCCGTCTGCGCCTTGAAGAAACTCCAAAGGTAACCGTGGGCAACAAGTCCGTGAAGCCCAACCGCAAGATGAACAAGGTCGGCGTAAAGGCTGAGCGTCGGGGAAAAATGGAGCTTGATATCCGTGGTTGTGCTTGCGACGAGGGCATTTACCAGCTTGATGCGTTCATCGATCAGGCAGTTATGTCAAATATATCAACTATCACCGTCATCCACGGCAAAGGCACAGGACTGCTGAGACAGGCTGTTCACCGCAGACTGAAATCCCATCCCTCCGTGAAATCCTACCGTATCGGCGTTTTCGGCGAGGGCGAGGACGGCGTTACCATCGCTGAATTGAAATGAGCAGTAAACGGCAAAATTTTTGCCGTTTGCTATTTATATATCTTATTTAAAAAATAGAATATGAAATTTTTAAGAAAATTGCTGAAAACTCTTGAAATTTATCTTGTAATATTGTATAATAAGAATGTAAAATTACAATGCGTGAAATCTGACAAATAATATAGTACCGAAATTACTATATTATGCGCTATTTGCTTAATTTTTTATAATTTGCGGATATAATGTCAACTGTCACTGTGTTTCAAGTTGACATTCTCCTGCGGTCATACCAACTATTGACTTATGTATCGGACAAATTTTCGTTCAACAAGGGGGGATCAAATTGCCGAAAAGAAAAACTATTGCTGTTATAGCCGCAGATGTGGCTAACGATTATATGAACCGAATACTGGTGGGTATCTCCGAGCAGAGCAAGGCTCTCGGCTATGATGTCTATGCCTTTGTTATGACTTTCAGCACCGACGGCGGAAGCCTTATTCAGGACGGCGAGGAAAATATCTTCTCGCTGCTCACTAAAGATGTTATCGACGGTGCTCTGCTTCTTGCAGGCAATTTCTCGGGTCAGAACCTTGTGGAGCGGCTCGAGGACAAGATAAAGAACCTCGGTGTGCCTGTACTGGCTGTTGATTACGACTACGACTTTTGCGAGAGTATATACGCAGAGGATTCTATGGTCATCGAGGAAATGACCGACCATCTCATTGACCACCACGGATGCAGAAATGTGCTGTGTCTGACAGGACCCGAGGGCAATACCCCTGCTATGTCCCGTCTGAAAGGCTACGTCCGTTCGATGAAAAAGCACGGCTTTGAGGTGGGAAGCGATAATATCATTTACGGCGACTTCTGGAAGCCTGCGGCTCAGCGGCTTGCCAATGAGATATCGGGCGGAAAGCGCCCCGTCCCCGACGGTATAGTCTGCGCCAACGACGTTATGGCTATGAACCTGTGCAATTCCCTCATCAGCGGCGGCATAAGAGTTCCCGAGCAGGTGAAGATAACAGGCTACGACTGCTCACGTGATGCGATCGAGAATATCCCGTCCATATCCACTGTTTACCCCGAAAACAGCCACCTCGGCGCTTCTGCCGTGTGCAGGCTGCACAAGATGATAACAGGGGAGGAATGCGAGCCTGCCGACACCAAGAGAGGTTCTCTCATACTTGCACAGAGCTGCGGATGCAGCGACGGACTGTCGTTCCTCGTCCGCAAGCGTGAATTCCACCATAAGCACGTGGAAAGGTACGAGAATTTCTATAACAAAAGCGGCATGATGGAGGGGCTTATGGAGGCTGAAAGCCTTGAAAGTCTGCTGACCAAGATCGATGAGTTTACCTATGTGCTCAACGGTCTGGATACCTATATGCTGTGTCTCTGCAAGGGCTGGGACGAATTTGAGGACAAAAATGAATCAGAATATATAAAAGAAGGCTATTCCGAGAATATGGAAGTCAGGATGGTGATAAACGACAATACACCCGAATTCCTAAGCTATGAATATGTTGCGGCGGATGTTATCCCTCCGCTTATGAAGAAATATTCAGCCGAGCCATCGGTATATTTCCTTTTCCCTGTGCATTTTATGGACAGGTGCTTCGGATATTCGATAATCAAATTTACTGATATCAGGCTCTCCATCAGTATGGTGTTTGCCCACTGGAACAGGAATATCAATATCGCTCTTGAGTTCCTGCGTGTGCGGACTAAGCTGATGAGCATGAATCAGCGCATTTCCATGAGCTCGATACGTGACACACTTACGGGTATATACAACCGAAAAGGCTTCAAGCGCTTTTCGGAGAGTATGTTCAAAAAGGCTCAGACCGAAAAGAAGCAGTTCTTCATTATGATGGCTGACCTCGATATGCTGAAGACTATCAACGATAACTTCGGTCATATCGAAGGCGACAACGCTATCACAGTTGCGGCAAATGCCCTCAATACCTGCTGTAAGAACAGCGAGATATGCTGCCGTATCGGCGGTGACGAGTACGCTATAATCGGCGTAGGCGATTATACCGACGATGTTATCAGCGAATATTTCAGGTATATCGAGGATTACTGCGAGAGGTACAACGCTTCTTCGGGCAAGGCCTATAAAGTAGGTGTCAGCCTCGGCTTCTATTGTGATGTTCCCGACGAGCTTTCGAAAATGGATTCCTTTGTCAGCCTGGCTGATGAAAGAATGTACGAAAATAAATTTAACAGAAAGAAAAACAGACAGTAATGCTGACTGCGGAGAGCGAATCTTCGCAGTCATTTTATTCTCTCTGACAGATGTTATTATTTGGGAATTATTTTGAGGTGAGGTTCAGTGACTTATAAGAACATAGTCAAAGTCGAACAGGCTGAACTGAATGTTTATACGGAAGGAAGCGGTGAACCTGTCATTGTGTTTATGGCAGGCTCGGGCGTTACTTCGCCTGTTCTGGAATACCGTCCGCTGTATTCCATAATGAAAGAAAAATACAGGATAGCAGTTATTGAAAAATCGGGATACGGTTTCAGCGGACCAATGAAACGCAAACGCACTATCGAGAATATCGTTCTCGAAAACAGATACGCTCTGAAAGCGGCAGGGCTTGAACCGCCATACGTTCTTGTGCCACATGATTATTCGGGATTTGAAGCGATATACTGGGCAAACAACTATCCCGAGGAGGTGGCGGCGGTGCTGGGAAACGATATGAGCTTTCCCGACCATGCGCTGACCCTTGCAAAGGAGATATCGGACAGCAAGATGCAGAACCTTGTGAGCAAAAGGAGGGAATATCTGACAAAAATAGCCTCCAGCAATATCTACGCAAAGCTACAGTACAAAAAGACTCTCGACGCTTCGGGGCTTATGTCCGGTGACTACCTTGACGATGAGGATAAAAAGGGCTACAGGCTGCTGTATTTCAAAAATCTTCTCAATGAGGAGGTCTATGAGGAGTCCATACTCATGCGTGAGAATGCCTCGAAAGCCCATGATACGGGTACGCTTAAATGCCCGTGCTGTTTCTTTGTCAGCGACTTCAAGACTGAGGTCAAGTCCAAAACATGGCAGGAAACGGGTGTTGAGTATGCCAAAAGGTGCGGAGGGGAGTATCATCTCACCAATGCAGGGCATTATCCTTATACAGCCATTCCCGAAAGGATGGCGGAGATATTTGATGATTTTCTGAAGAAAAATGAGCTTACCAAAGGACAGCCGAGGTAAGCCGAACTCAACATAAAAATTATAATTACCGCCCCGTATTTGTAACAGCGAGCGAAGTGTGATATGCGCTCCGCCCGCTCGGCGGCGAGCTGACGCCAGCTTGCGACAGCTCGAAAAAATAAAAAGCGGAACTATTGACAAAATCGCTGAAATATGATAAAATATAACAAATTGCCAAAGGAGCTTCGGTTTCAGAGCAAGATTTTTGACCACTTCGGATGCAGAAAAAAATATGCGGCATTTCCCGTATTTCTCCGCTCCGTAGTCAAGGCCATACGGACAGCCGTGGTCAAATGCCGACTGCCATTTTCAGGCTGGCAACTTCTGTTGCCTTATTGATTCCAATATTTTTATGAGTTTTAACAGGCTTATTAAAGGTCAATAAGAGTAGTAAAAGGTATCTTTGCTTATATAGACTCTGTACCCGTGCGCTTCTGCATACGAATTTTAACGCACACATAAGCATAAACGCTTTGTGTGCGTTTTATTTTAATGAGGTGTTGTATGGAAAATAAATTAAAGCTGTATGGCTTCAATAATCTGACAAAATCACTGAGCTTCAATATCTATGATGTCTGTTACGCCAAGACCCCAAAGGCTCAGCAGGAGTATATCGCCTATGTCGATGAAGTCTACAACTCCCAGCGTATCACCGATATCATGACCCATCTGACCGAAATGATAGGCGCTCAGGTGCTCAGCGTTTCCCGTCAGGACTACGATCCGCAGGGCGCTTCGGCTACCTTCCTTATCGCAGATGATACTATGGTGCCCGCAGGCGGAAGCGAGACTGTTGCCCATCTTGACAAAAGCCACGTTACCGTTCATACATACCCCGAGTATCACCCCGATACCAGTATCGCTACCTTTCGTGTGGATATCGACGTTGCTACCTGCGGTAAGATAACTCCGCTGACAGCCCTCGATTACCTCATCGGCAGCTTTGATTCGGATATAATCACTATGGACTACCGTGTCCGTGGCTTTACACGCTCTCTCGGCGGCGAAAAGCTGTTCATCGACCACGATATAACCTCTATCCAGAACTATATCGACGAGAGCATACTTGATAAATATGACGCTGTTGATATCAATGTCTATCAGGCGAATATGTTCCACACCAAAATGCTCATAAAGGATATCGAGCTCCAGAACTACCTGTTCAACACCGATGTCCGTGAGCTTACTCCACGGAACAGACTTGATATCACCAACGCACTCAGAAAAGAAATGATAGAAATTTTCAGCGGAAGGAACGTGTTTGGAAATGGCTGAGCTTTCACAGGTCAATGCGCCTATATACGAAGCACTCCGTAAATTCAGAAGAATGAGGGTAGTGCCTTTCGATGTGCCCGGGCATAAGCGTGGACGTGGAAATATGGAGATTACCGAGTTTCTCGGCGAGGACTGCATGAATGTTGACGTCAACTCAATGAAGCCGCTGGACAACCTCTGCCACCCCGTTTCCGTCATCAAGGACGCTGAAATGCTTGCGGCTGAGGCTTTCGGTGCGGCTAACGCTTTCTTCATGGTCGGCGGTACGACTTCTGCGGTGCAGAGCATGATAATGTATGCCTGCAAGAGCGGCGACAAGATAATCATGCCGAGAAATGTTCACAGAAGCGCTATAAATGCACTGATAATCACGGGAGCGGTTCCCGTTTACGTCAACCCCGACGTCAACCATCAGCTCGGTATCGCACTGGGAATGTCCGTATCACAGGTGGAAAAGGCTATCGAGGAAAACCCCGACGCTAAGGCGATAATGGTCAACAATCCCACCTATTACGGCATATGCTCTGATCTGAAGCGTATAACGGAGATCGCTCATGCTCACGGTATGCTGGTGCTTGTGGACGAGGCTCACGGTACACATTTCTACTTCGGTGAGAATTTCCCCATAACAGCAATGGCGGCAGGTGCGGACTGCGCTTCCGTAAGTATGCATAAATCCGGCGGAAGCCTGACACAAAGCTCGTTCCTGCTGATGGGAAAGGCTATAAATGCCGACTATATGCGTCAGGTGATAAATCTCACCCAGACCACAAGTGCATCCTATCTGCTTCTTTCGAGCCTTGATATTTCCCGAAAGAGACTGGCTCTCAGCGGACGTGAGATATTCGCAAAGACTGTGGAAATGGCTGAATACGCACGCAAGGAGATAAACGATATCGGCGGCTACTACGCATATTCCCGTGAGCTTATCAACGGCGACAGTATCTACGATTTCGATGTGTCTAAGCTGAGCGTGTACACTCTCCCAATCGGTCTTGCAGGCATTGAGGTCTACGACCTGCTGAGGGATGAGTACGATATCCAGATAGAATTCGGTGATATCGGCAATATCCTTGCGTATATTTCCGTAGGCGACCGAGAGCGTGATATCGAGCGTCTTATCAGTGCAATGGCGGAGATAAAGCGCCGTTTCGGAAAGAGCGGCACGGGTATGCTGACACAGGAGTACATCAGCCCCGTAGTTGCAGAGCGCCCGAGAAAGGCATTCTACGCAGATAAGGTGTCACTCCCTCTTGAGGAAGCCGCAGGGCACGTTTGCAGTGAGTTCGTAATGTGCTACCCTCCGGGTATCCCGATACTTGCCCCCGGGGAGCTGATAACCTCCGAGATAATCGAGTATATCCGCTACGCAAAGGAAAAGGGCTGTCAGATGACAGGCACTGAGGACATAAACATTGAGAGACTGAATGTTATTATATAAAGAAAAATCAAAAAGAACAGGAAAGGCTGATAGATCTGTATGAGCAGAACAAAACGGTATGAAACTGTCAGATTGTTCGGCTTGATACCGCTGATAGTGTCCCTTGACATGGCAGTAAAGCTCATCGTCACCCGATTCTTCATGGGGACTAAGCTGCTGCTTTTCGGTGGTATTATCGGCTTCAAACCGCATATCAACAGGGAGCAGATGGGGATAAATATGGAGCTTTCGAGGCTGGGAATGAGTATCAGCAATGAGGCGAACATAGTTGTCAACATCCTGATCCTGATAACTGTGGGAGCGCTGCTCTGGCGGCTGAATTACAAGAGAATATACGGCAAACCCTTTGCTGTAGGCTCGGCGATCGGCATAGCTTCGTGCATTTGCTCCCTTTACGACAAGATAATCTGGGGCGGAAGTCCCGACTATATCTATCTGCTGAATAAGTACATAATCGACCTGAAAGACATAGGACTTGTGACAGGCAGTCTGATATGCGTGATAACGTTTTTCAAGACAGAACGTGACAGAAAAAAAACGGGTAAATAATTTTTCAGGCGGTCGGCTGCGAACGCCATCAGTATAACGAAAAGCCCAAAAGTTATACTCGGCGCTACAGCAAAATATACAGGAAATGCGCCGTAGAAATTTCAAAGAACAAGGAAAACTTTTGAAAGCATACTGTCGTATGGTGAAAAAGTTTGACGCAGTTATTTGGAATTTATACAAGCATTTATTGATATTTTGCTGTAGCGCCGAGTATAAATACCAAAAAATCTTGAATCGATAAACGGAGGTTCCTACAATGGAAATGAAAAAGGTAATGAGAAAGATACAGCGTCAGATGGCTATGCTTATGGGAGTTTCCCTCAGCTTCTGCCTTTCGCTTTTCGGCAACGCAACATCGGGCAGATTCACAGTTATGGGATTCATTCTCAGCTTTATCGTGGCTACGATAATAAGCATGATAATCGGCTGGTTCGTGCCGATGAAGGACGTTTCCGACAAGATAACAGGCAAGCTGGGCATGACACCAAATAAGGCAGGCACAAGAGTTATGGAGTCGCTCATTTCCGATATCATCTACACTCCGCTCATCACCTTTGTAATGATATTCATGGCATACAAGCAGGCAACAGCCCACGGCGGAAGTATGCCCTTTGTGCCTGCATTTCTGAAAGCCCTCATCGAGAGCATGATACTGGGACTTATCATCATCCACTTACTCACACCCATATACATTAAATTCGTGATGAAGAAGAACAACATCCCACAGGGCGGACCTCCGCAGGAGAGAAGCTGATAATGGCTAAGGTAAAAATAAGAACTTTAAAATGCCCATATTGCGGCGGAACGGATTTTGTAAAGGGCTATCAGGCAGGACACGGAGGAATCGTCAGTGCAGAAAGACCGCTCACAGGTACGTGGCTGTATCACACCATATGCCTGAGCTGCGGAAGTGTTACACGAAGCTATGTGACCGATCCGCTGAAACTGCTGAAAAAGAAAAACAGTGACAATTATAAAAACAACACATAATATTAAAAGCGAGCGAAAGCAGACCGACAGCCCGTAAAGCGGACGTGGTCAGGCTGACGTCAGCTTGGGAGGAAATATGGAACTTTGGTTTACGGAGCGTCATACTCCGAATGTTAAATTTTCAATAAAGGTAGATCACCAGCTTTACAGCGGAAACAGCGAATTCCAGCGTATCGACGTTTTCGATTCAAAGGAGTTCGGACGTTTTCTCACTCTTGACGGCTATATGATGCTCACCGAAAAGGACGAGTTCATATATCACGAAATGATAACCCATGTGCCTATGGCGGTACATCCGGACCCGAAAAATATACTCGTTATCGGAGCAGGCGACGGCGGTGTTGTCCGTGAGCTTACAAGATACGGCTCAGTTGAAAATATCGACCTCGTTGAGATAGACGAGCTTGTGGTGGAGGTCAGCAAGAAGTATCTTCCAACTACAGCCTTCCGCTTCGACGACCCGAGAGTGCACGTTTTCTATGAGGACGGCGTGAAGTTCATCCGCCGCTGTGAAAATAAATATGATGTTATAATCGTCGATTCCACCGACCCTTTCGGACCGGGTGAGGGACTTTTCACAAAGGAATTCTACGGAAGCTGCTTCAAGGCGCTCCATGAGGACGGTATTATGGTAAATCAGCATGAAAGCCCGTTCTACGACGAGGACGCAGCCGCTATGCAGCGTTCCCACAAGCGTATTGTCGAGAGCTTCCCCATAAGCAAGGTCTATCAGGCTCATATCCCCACTTATCCCTCGGGACACTGGCTTTTCGGCTTTGCTTCAAAGAAGTATCATCCCACCAATGACTACAACGGCACAAAATGGAGTATGCTCGGCATAAAGACACGCTACTACAATACCCGACTTCACACAGGTGCATTTGCCCTGCCAAACTATGTAGAGGAGCTTCTTAAAGATGTTGAATAAGAATGTGCAGACTTTTATTGCCTGCGATGCAGAATACGAGGATTCAAAAATAGTGCTTTTCGGCGCAGGCTTTGACGGAACTACCAGCTTCCGCCCCGGTACACGCTTTGCTCCTGCCGCTATCAGGAACGAGAGCTTCGGTATCGAGACCTACAGCCCGTACCAGTGCAAGGATATGACCGATTACAGCTACTTCGACAGCGGAGACTTAGAGCTGCCGTTTGGAAGCGTAACACGTACCATTGCTGATATTTCCATGCGTACCGACCAGATACTCTCAGACGGCAAGCTGCCCTTTATGATAGGCGGCGAGCACCTTGTTACCTTCGGCTCTGTTATGGCTGTCAAGGAGAAGTATGACGATCTGTATATAGTCCACTTTGACGCTCATGCAGATCTCCGTGACGACTATCTCGGACAGAAGCTGTCTCATGCCTGTGTGCTGAGAAGATGCCATGAGCTTGTTGGGGACGGACATATCTTCCAGTTCGGTATCAGAAGCGGCGACAGAGAGGAATTTTATTTTGCCGATGAGCACACGGAAATGCATAAGTTCGATTTCAACAGTCTGGAAGAAACTGTTGAAAAGTTAAAGGGAAAGAAAGTGTACTTTACCCTTGATCTTGACGTTCTCGACCCGTCAATATTCCCGGGTACGGGAACTCCCGAGGCAGGCGGAGTTACATTTGACGAGCTGAGAAAGGCTGTAACTCTTGTATGCAGTAAGCTGGACATTGTGGGGTGCGATGTCAACGAGCTTAGCCCTGTGTACGATCAGAGCGGAGTTTCAACAGCTGTTGCGTGCAAGATAATCAGGGAGATGCTTTTGGCACTTTCATAAATGATATTAGGGGGCTATCATGGATAATCAGATTAAATATTATAATAAGACTATAAAGACAGGTAATGAGAACAAAAACTTTCATGGTATTTTGGGTATCATCTTTTCATTTTTTATGATACCGTTTCTGATATTCGGAGCGATATTTTTCTGTATTGGCATCAAAGAGGTTCGTGAAACATCCAATGCCAAAAAAATTTGCGATCTGAGAGTTGATGGTATTGTTACCGAGTACGATGAGTCGGTTAGCACTGACGAGGATGGCGATGAGAGAACGACCTATGCGCCTGTCTTTTCCTATGAATACAATGGCGTTTCGTACAAGCACAAAGGTAGATATTACTCATCGGATCACGATTTCAGCATAGGGCAGAAAGTAGATATCTACATAAATGCCGATGAGCCTGAAACAGTATATATACCCGAATACAAGGCACGTGAAAGTTCATCGGTGACATTTGTTATAACCGGCGGATTGATGGTACTTGTGTTCATTTTAGGTCTTGTCTATAATATCTTTAACCATTTCAGACGCAGAAAACGTATCAAGGTCAATAATAAGATGTAAGGAGCGACAATGTCTGAAACAAAACAATGCATGAAATTGAAGCTGACAAACCGCAAGCCGTCCATATTCGGCAGCAAAATAGGCGGACTTGGCTATCTGCCCCATGAAATGGACGTCCCAACCAACAAGCAGGGCAATCAGCTTCGGCTGCTGGCACAAATAAACTGCGCCGAGGTGGATATGGATAACTTCCCGAAACAGGGGCTTTTGCAGTTCTGGATACTCAACGACAGCCTTTCGGGACTTGACTTTGACGACAACACAAATCAGAACGGTTTCAGGATAGTCTACCATCCGTTTATTGACGAGACTGTCACGGAATTGGAGTTGACATTCAAGGTTTTCGGCAATCCCTTTGACGATGAATCGGTTTTCCCTGTGAAAGGGGAGTTTGCCGTGGAAATGGTGAAGTCCGAGGAGAGCGCCGACGGCTACAACGATGAGGACAGTCCACTTTCGGGGCATAAAATAGGCGGTTTTCCGCTGCTTACAAAGTATGACCCACGGGGAAAGAGCGACTATCACGATTTTCTGCTTTTGCAGCTTGACAGCGACTTTGAAAGCTGTTTCGGCGAGGATGGAAAATATCAGTTCAGAGAGAACATAATGTGGGGCGATGCGGGAACGGGATTTTTCTTTATCAACCGTGAAGCATTGAAGCTGCTGGATTTCAGCGATGTTCTCTACCACTGGGACTGCACATAAGGAGGATAGAAATTGGATATTGAAAACAAAACTTTTGAAAAAGCGCCGTGTATGAAGTTCACGCTTACCGACCGCAAGCCGTCTATATTTGAAAGCAAAGTGGGCGGTCTGGGATATATCCCTCACGGCGGCGACGTTCCCACGGGAACAGACGGAGCAAAAATGACTTTTCTCGCACAGGTCAACTGTGCCGATATCGACCTTGAGGATTTTCCGAAAAGCGGTATATTGCAGTTCTGGCTGCTTGAGGACGACAGTCTCGGACTTGACTGGAAAAGTCCCACTGACCAGACCACATACCGTGTTGTCTATTACAGCGATATCGACACGACTGTCACCGAGGATGAGGTCAGGGCAAAGCACGCTCCCATTGACGACGAGGACTATTTCCCCGTAAGGGGCGAGTTTGGCATGGCTTTTGAAAAAATCATGGAAGAACACTACGTTTATACTGATGAGGAGATCGAAGCGTCATTTATGGATGACAGTATTGAGCTGAAAGAGAATACAGGTCACAAGCTGGGCGGATTTCCCTATTTTACGCAGAATGACATTATAGATGACAGCTATCCCGAGTACACGGTATTGCTTTTCCAGCTTGACAGCGACTATGAGCAGAATTTTGAAAATGGCAGCTACGAATCTTCCCAAAAGGTAATGTGGGGAGATGCAGGCGTTGGCAACTTCTTCATCAAGCCCGAAAAGCTGAAAGCATTGGACTTCTCGGATATCGTTTACAACTGGGACTGCTGCTGAGGTGATGATATGGATGATGTGAAAATTGCGGAGGAGTGCGCTAAAAGGGCACTTGACGAGCTTGGAAAGACCGAGGCTGTTAGGCTTACGCTGAACGATGAAAAGCCTGATATTTTCAGCAGCAAGTTCGGGGGAACACCTTATCTGCCACACGATTCCATGCCGCCGCTGAGCAAATATCAGTATAACGATGAAGCTGCACAGCTTCGCTTTCTGGCACAGATAGACCTGAGTCAGGTCAAACACCCCGACTTCCCCGATACGGGACTTTTGCAGTTCTGGATAGCAGGGGATGACTGCTGGGGACTTCCCGACAACTTCAAGGTGCTGTACTACGAGACTATCGCCCCCACCGTAACAGAGGATGAGGTCAGGGCAAAGCTGACACCGTTCACGCCTATGGATGAGGAATTTTTCCCTGTTCACGGGGAGTACGGAATTACCTTTGAAAAAGTCATGGAGTCTTGTCCCACCAATTCGAGGGAGTTCATACAGTTGTTTCTGAAATACTACAACGAAGCGACAGGGGAGAAGTGGGAGGACACATGGAATATGCCGTCCGATATCCGTTATGATGTGCTGGAGAAGCTCAATTCAATATACGGTCA
The DNA here is from genome assembly GCA_017479805.1 of Ruminococcus sp. Classification (GTDB taxonomy): domain Bacteria; phylum Bacillota; class Clostridia; order Oscillospirales; family Ruminococcaceae; genus Ruminococcus. The sequence goes on along the minus strand of JAFVBU010000037.1, from coordinate 2,272 downwards.
TAAAATGGGCGGAAGCGCTGATTTCTGTCAGGGCGACCCACGGTATGACGACGGCTATAAGCGTGATTTTCAGCTATTGCAGGTGTCAAAAGACTTTGGCTCAGACGGCGAAAGGATAATGTGGGGCGACGCAGGCGTAGCACACTTCTTCATTGACAAGGACAAGCTGAGAAACAAGGATTTCAGTGATATACTTTACTATGCAGACTGCTGCTGAATAAATAATGGGGGAAAATATATGTCAGAAAATTTTGTATTAAAACTTGTAATGTGGCTGTTTTTAGGAATAGGACTTATCTTTTTTGTGGTCGGCATAGGTATAGGCATCCACGACAGGAACATTAAAAAGCGCTGTTCTGATAAAGTGACGGCTGTTATCACGGAGAACAGGGAGGTTTTGTCGAAGTCCGATAACCATATCTCACGGACATATTCTCCCGTGTTCCGCTACACCTACAACGGCACGGAGTACACACAGAATACGGGCTATTCTTCAAATCCGCCTGTTTTTGAGGTGGGTGACAATACGGAGATATTTGTTGATCCTTCCGATCCGAATAAGATATACGTTCCGAAGCTGAAAGTAGCAAAGCTGCTGACGGTGATATTCACTCTGCTCGGCGGAGCATTTCTGATAGTTGGAGTGATCTTGTTGATCATTTCGAGAAGAAAGACTTATATGAGGTAAAAAATATTATTATATGGAGGTAAATAACCATGGGAAAATGTATGATAATCGGCTGCGGAGGAGTTGCTTCCGTTGCTATTCACAAGTGCTGTCAGAACAGCGAGGTATTTGAGGGCATTATGATCGCCAGCCGTACCAAGTCAAAGTGTGACGCACTGAAAGAAAAGCTCCAGCCAACAACAAAGACAGTCATCGAGACAGCGCAGGTCAACGCTGACAACACCGATGAGCTTATCGCTCTTATCGAGAGCTACAAGCCCGACGTAGTGCTGAACCTTGCGCTTCCTTATCAGGACCTTACCATCATGGACGCTTGTCTCGCTACCAAGACCCACTACGTTGACACAGCAAACTATGAGCCATTGGATACAGCTAAGTTTGAGTACAAGTGGCAGTGGGCATACCGTGAGAAGTTCGAGAAAGCAGGCATAACAGCACTCCTCGGAAGCGGCTTTGACCCCGGCGTTACAGGTGTATTCTCCGCTTACGCAATGAAGCACCAGTTCGACGAGATAAATTATATCGACATCCTTGACTGTAACGGCGGTGACCACGGCTATCCTTTCGCTACCAACTTCAACCCCGAGATCAACATCCGTGAGGTTTCCGCAAAGGGAAGCTACATCGAGGACGGCAAGTGGGTAGAGACTGAGCCGATGGAGATAAAGCGTGTCTACAACTTCAAGGGCGTAGGCGAAAAGGATATGTACCTCCTCCACCACGAGGAACTTGAATCACTTGCACTGAATATCAAGGGCATCAAGCGTATCCGCTTCTTTATGACATTCGGTCAGAGCTACCTGACACATCTGAAGTGCCTTGAAAATGTGGGCATGACATCCATCGAGCCTATCATGTACGAGGGCAAGGAGATAGTACCGCTCCAGTTCCTGAAGGCTGTACTTCCAGACCCTGCTTCTCTCGGTCCGAGAACAGTGGGCAAGACCAATATCGGCTGTATCTTCCGTGGAAAGAAGGACGGCAAGGACAAGAATTACTACCTTTACAATATCTGCGACCATCAGGAGTGCTACAAGGAAGTTGGCTCACAGGCTATTTCTTACACCACAGGCGTACCTGCAATGATAGGCGCTATGATGATAATGACAGGCACATGGAAAAAGGCAGGCGTGTACAATATCGAGGAATTTGATCCAGATCCGTTCATGGAAGCACTGAACAAGTGGGGACTTCCGTGGGAGGAGGACTTCAACCCCGTTCTGGTCGACTGATAAACGGCGCTATGCTTTTCATACAGCGAATAGAGCAGATATACACCAAGAATGAGCGGTATCCGAAATATGCAAATATGAGGAGAGCGGAGCGCTTTCTTCCCGTTGAATATGATGGGGAGATAGGCGGCGAGGTGCTGTTTCACTCTGCAAACAAAGTGAAGATATACGGCGCAGAGGCTTTCAGTCCCGATAAGCTGTATGATGCAAGATACGGCAATAGGATAGCTGTTACCAAGGACGGTGACAGCTATTCCGTCTTGTACAGGGGAGCGGATGGCAGGTACAAAAGCAAGTTCACCCTTGAAAAAGGCGAATACGGACGGCTTATGTACAATGACCGCATTGCAGG
>JAFVBU010000036.1 GCA_017479805.1 Ruminococcus sp. | reverse complement strand
TACCGCCGCTGATATCGATAGTTGTCTCAGCCTGAACAGCGTCGTTGCCAGCCTTGATGGAGGTTGTGCCGCCTGATACTGCAACAGAGCCCTTTGAGGACTTGATACCGTCGCCCTCTGCGTCAACTGTGATCTTGCCGTCCTTGACAGTAACGGAAGTCTTGCCCTTGATAGCGTCGGTCTTGTCGGTTGCGTTGAGAGTTGTAACGTTTACAACACCGCCTGTGATCTTGATATCGTTGTTGCAGGAGATACCGTCCTGTGTATTTGCTGTAAGGTTCAGCACACCTGTGCCGAGGTCGCCGCCCTTGATAGTAAGGTCGTCCTTAGCTTCGATAACAGCAGCGCCGAGGTTATCGCCTGCGTATGCTGTATCGCCGTCGGAAATTGTGTTCTCAGAGCCGTCAACAAGATTTATTGAAGTATTCTTTGCATTTGTAACGAGGATAGCAGGTGCGCTCCTGCCTGTGATGTTCACGCCGTTGAGGTAGAGCTTTACGGTCTCTGCATCGGCTGCCTCGTCGGGGATATTTACATTGATCTGACCGTCATCAAGTGTACCGTCGATCATGTATGTTCCTGAGTGGCTGATAGTAACAGTAGTGCCGCTTACTGCTGCATTGTCGCCGTCAACTGTGATGGATGAGCCTTTGAGGTGGATATATGTAATAGCTGCCACAGGGTCTGTTGATGAAGTTGTGGTGGTAGTTGTTGTAGTTGTGCTTGTTGTGGTCGTAGAAGAAGCGCCTTCCATGAACGACTCGGGAAGCTCGGTAAGTCCGAGGAGATTTTTCTGGATAGCCAGAGCGTCCTTGTTGGTAACACCGTCGCCACGGTTTGAAACGTCGGCATTGTTCTGACCCTTTAATGTGATATGCTGCTCGTTAGTGCCGTTAGTGCCATATTTTGAAGGGCTTGCGATGGACTGCATGATAAGTACAGCATCAGCCATGCTTACAGAGCCGTCACAGTTAGCGTCGCCGTAAACAACATCGGATGAGGTCTCAGCCGCAAAGCTGACTGTAGGAAGTGCGGAAGCGATAACGCAGGCTGCTGAAAGACCTGCAAAGAGCTTCTTGACATTTGATTTTTTCATAAGTACCATTCTCCTTAAAAAAGTAATATCCTTCATCTGACCCGTCTGCGGGTCATTGTTTCTTTGACTATGGCTTTATTATACTATCGCAACCTTAAAAAAATCTTAAAGGTTTCTTAAAAATATATTGAAATTCCCGAGCCGGCATCAGCTCGACTCGCTTACTCTCTGCGTTTATGTTAATCTGCTTTCGCTCGCCGGCACTAAATTTTGGAGATGGTTGTATGATACTTTGTAGGTGACGGCATCCTTTGCAGATGGTATATGTTATACTCGGCGCTATAGCAAAATATACAGAAAATGCGTCGTAGAAATTTCAAAGAACAAGGAAAACTTTTGAAAGCATACTTTCGTATGGTGAGAAAGTTTGACGCAGTTATTTGGAATTTATACAAGCATTTATGGATATTTTGCTGTAGCGCCGAGTATAATTTACGTGTAACTCACGGGCGCACAATGTGCGCCCCTGCTGCTTTCTGACTTCTGATACCTGAAAAGGGGAACGATACTGCATCGTCCCCCTTATTGAAAATATTCAGCCTGTGAAAAGATCACTCAAACTCGTACTCGCCCTCATAGTTCTCCTTGAACTTCTCGAAAACCTTTTCAGCAAGGTCATCGTCGTCCAGAGAGATGAACTCGTCATAATCGGGACCCTCGCCGGGGATTATTTCGAGGATAACGACCTCGCCGTCATCGTCGTCGAAAGGAAGAAGAACCGCAAAGGTGCGTTCGTCGTATTCAAGAGTGTCGATGATCTCAAAGGAAACGTCCTCGCCGTTGTCGTCGGTAAGAGTGATGTAGTTCTCTATTTCGTCAGCTTCTTCCAGCTCGTCAAGCTCTTTGTTTTCCATATCTGCCATAATAGCAACCTCCAATTTTATGATATATCTATTGTAACACATATTTGCCTTTAATGCAAGACTTTTTTAGTTCTCAGGTATCAGTAAAAAATCCGCTTCTCTGACGCCTGAAACCTTACACCTAAAAACTAAGCACTCATACACTCATACACTCATCACTCATACACTAAATGCTTGACAAATTCTGAGCAAATTGTTATTATATATATAATAAGGATGTAAAGGAGCGGTGGCTATCGGTGGAAACCATTGAACTGCATAATATCATACTCGAACAGCTTAAACAAAAACAGCCGCTCTGGTCAAACTGGATGATAGGCGAGAGGATAGGCTCGGGCGCTTACAGCATGGTCTACAGGATAACTGCCGAACGTTCGGGCAGAACTGACGTTGCCGCAATGAAGGTCGAGCCCATAGTACCCTCGGAAAGCGCTGTCCTCGACGAGGAAAGACGCCAACGCTCCATCGAGACCAAAAGGGAACTGGTCATAAACGAGTCCAATATAATGCACAAGCTGAAGCAGTGCCCGAATATCGTATCCTATGAGGACGAGTCCTTCTTCGATCTGGAAATAGACGGCAAAAACGAGGGCTGTTACTTCTGTCTGCGTATGGAGTACCTTTCCTGTCTGGGCGACCTGCTCAGGAAAAAGGGCGGATTCGACCTTTCGGAGACCAACATCCGCAAGCTGGCACGGGATATCGCAAACGGTATCAAGGCGGCTCACGATATGGGTATTATCCACCGTGACCTTAAACCGTCGAACTTCTTCCTCGACGAGGAAAGCGGTACCTACAAGCTGGGAGACTTCAACATTTCAAAGGAAACGGAGTTTACCCGAACCTTCGCAGGAACTAACGGCTACCTCGCTCCCGAGGTGTACAAGGCGAAGTCCGATACTGCCGAGTATTACACAAAATCGGCGGATATCTACTCCTTTGGAATTAGTCTCTATGTGCTGATGAACGACTTGTATATGCCATTTGAAAGAGAGTTCCGCATTTCCGCAGATGAGGCGATTGACCTGAGAGTGCAGGGCAGATCTCTTGAACCGCCTGCAAACTGCTCGGCTGCTTTCGGAAATATCATCCTCAAAGCCTGCGCCTATGAGCGCCGTGATCGCTATCACAGCATTGACGAGCTTATCCGTGACTTGAAAAGGCTGGAGAAAGTTCCGGTTCGTCCCTATCAGAGGGGACAGGCTTTCGGTACAGCGGCAGAGGCGGAAACTCCACGGATAGACTTCCTACAGCCCGTACCTCCGCAGGTTCAGCCGCAGGAACAGCCTCCCATACAGCAGAAATACGCAAAGGGCAGCGGTGTAGGCGCATTTAACCCCGTTCCGCTTATCGCACTGATACTCTCGCTTCTTGTGGCAGGTGCACTGGGTATCGCCGTTTATATGCTGCTCAGCAGCGACGGCGAGGAGTACATCACCCCTATTACGTCCATTTCTGCCAACAAGGACACAATTGACATTGCGCTGAAAGAAAACGTTGAGATAACCGAGGTGGAATGTCCCGAGGTCATCTCCATAGACAGCCTTGAACCGATGTTCGGCTACAAATATTCCACGGAGCTTATTTCCTCGGACAGCAGTCTCATCCTCTATGTGAACGAGGGTGCGAACGAACAGCTTCAATGGAACGCTCCCGAGGGCATAAATATCACAGCAAAGCAGACCGACAGCGCTTACTATGTGACCGTTGATGCCACCGATTCCTATGGCAGAGATCAGGACGGCACGGTCACTTTCTACAGTGCCGACAAAACAGCTATATGCAAGGTCGATGTGCACGTTAGAAATACAGGACCTTTCAAGGAAGACGTTGAGCTTTCGTCCAGCGCTCCCGAGGTCATCAGCTTCAACGAGAACAATAATTTCCAGCTTAACAGCACAGGAAAAGCCACGGTCTACTGGACCTACGGCGGTGAAGTCAAGTATAGCAAGGATATTGAGATTATTAAGTAAGTAGTAAGTAGAAATCAGTAAACAGATAGTAGAAAGTAGAGGGGCGCACATCGTGCGCCCTTTATAATTGAGTTATTCAAAGTTTGATTCCGTAGGGACGACCATTGGACATCCGCTGATGTTACACGTTTTCACGGTTTTATCTGTGCACGGCGGCGGAATTCCGTCGGGGTGCAGCCCTGATGCTTCTTGAACTGGCGCATAAAATATGCGTCGCTTTCGTAGCCGCAGGCTTCGGCTATCTTGCTGATGGAGTCGTCGGTATTCCTCAGAAGCTCGGCGGCTTGGAGCATACGGCTCTCGATTATATCCTGACGGTTGGTGACACCGAATGCCGCCTGATAGAGCCTGTGGAAGTAGGCAAGGCTTATGCCCATTTCCGCACTTAGCTCCTTTGCCGACCAGTTGTTGAACGGGTCTTCATAGATGGCTTCACGGAGAGCGAGCAGCTCGGCGTAGCGTGGGACTGATTCGTATTTGTCGTTGGGAATGGACTGATACTCCTCGCTCAGAGCAATAAAGAGCAGACGCATGGCAAGCTCCATGAATTCGCCGTGGTTGGTGCTTTTGCGGAGAGAGTGTGCGTTCATCGAGCGGAGCAGGTCGGGGATAACTATGCTGCTGCCGAGCTTTATGGGAGTGTCAAAGGGCACAGCCATTCCCTCAATGTACTGCTTGTCCGAGGGCAGCATACTAAAGGTCAGCATATCGTAGTGCAGACCGCTGTTTGTGGCAGGACGTATCTCACGGAGAAAGCCCTTGCTGTAGATTATGGCGGAGTTCCCGTCCACCTTATGCTCTCTGCCGTTTATGCGGTATATTGCAGGGGTGCGGAATATCATAAACTGCCATTCGGGGCTTATTTCCTTTGAAATTGGTTCTGTCTGCTTGTTGTTGAAAGACATCCTGACTATTTTCACAGCTCTGCTCCTTTCACCGGGTTGCCTTTATTATAGCACTTTTTTTTGAAATATGCAAGAGATTGAGGGGGCAAAAGATGCCGTTTCATTCATATCATTGCATTTCAGCATAATTGATGTGATCTGTCAATAGGGTCGATTTTATTATCACGGGATGCAACCACCTATTGACAGCTCAACCAATGGGTGATATAATATCAGTTGTTGAATAGCTGCTCAGTATATGCTGTTATTGCTCCACCAATTAACTCTTGAATAATTATTGCGAAGGACTGGCAGTGAAAGACAAGGAAGAAAGTCGCAGGAATGCTGTCGCATTTCAAGACTTTCTGACGCAGTATTTCGCTGTCAGGACAAGCAAGAAAATTC